>NZ_CAKMJU010000082.1:0-14588 GCF_927416815.1 uncultured Acetobacterium sp.
ATGAGCTTATTTGTTGAACAATTAAATTTGGTAGGCTCTAGAAAGTCTACACTGTTAAAAAATCAACTCCAGCAATGGATTGACTCTCAGGCCTCTTTTATAAAGGCTTTGTTTGGTCAATTAAGCTGGGAAAGTTGAGTAGTGTATAATAAAATGCGACGATTCTATACTGCGAGGATAACAGCGATGCAAATCAAACAGCTTTTAACTACTGATAAAACACTGCCTGAATCAACCCTTTCGTTGATCAACCATAAAACCAACCAAATCAATATCAAGCGGATGACCTACTGCTTTTTTGTCATGCTTATCGTTGAACCAATTATCATCCTATTATTTGATATAAGAGGTCTATTACAGCCAAATGCACCTGAACACTGGCTCTATCTCAGTTATTTCGTGCTCCATTTAACCCTGTGGTTAATTTCTATCGGTTGGATCTTAATGCGTAAAATGATTGAAAATAAGGGTGCTGAGCTAAATTTTTTAATTCCAGTGTTGACCGCCGTACTACTGATGCTATTGAGTTTGATCAATGGTTTGGATCAGCTAAAGGGCAATGAAATCACTGTTTATATTGCCTTTATTCTGATGACGGGTGTCGCGCTACTGATGTCTTTTCCGACAAATTTGTTTGTGCTGGCACCATCCTATGTTATTTTTGTAAGTGGGCTACTTATTTTTCAAGCTGATCCCGATGCAAAGCTCCGTAGTCTGACCAATGGTACGATCTTTTTTTTGGCCGTCGTTATCATTTCAAGCTATCTTTATCGATACTATTTTGACAGTACGTTGCATACCCTTGAATTAAAAGAGGTCAATGACAAACTCAATTATATTTCAACCCACGATAGTCTGACCGGACTCTACAATCGCCGCGAGTTTGAACAGCAGTTGTCGACATTGGATCCGGAGGATAACAATAAAATCGCTTTACTGCTTTTAGATATTGATTATTTCAAGCATGTCAACGATTGCTATGGTCACCTGATTGGTGATCAGGTGTTGATTTACTTTGCCCAGATTATTGAGCATGCGGTTCCTGCTAATTTTATTGTTTCCCGCTGGGGTGGTGAGGAATTTCTAATCGCCGGTCAGGTGGAAAGTCTGGAACAGGCATTAAATCTAGCGGAGATAATCCGTGTCCAAATTGCCGCAAAACCCTACCCTTCGGCACAGGGAGATATTGCCGTTACTGCCAGTCTGGGGGTTTCACTGATGACCGGTGATTGTATCAAAAACTTTGATCACTATTTCAAACAAGCCGATGACGCTTTGTATCTGGCCAAAGAAAACGGCCGAAACCGGGTTGAGCAAGCATTGTAACATTTTGGGGAAAGCATCCATTATTCCTTTGATTATTTCCGTTGTTTGCTTGAGATTTGTGTATTATATGTTAATGTAAGAAATAGAACGCTTTGACGCTCTAATTGTCAATCAACAATGAATCTGCAGTAACACCGATCATCAAAACTTATACTCCCTTTTTGTAATCCCTTCGTCGAAAGGTATTTTTCATAGCAAAGGGGATCATTTGTAACTATCTCACCTAAGTACTGTTCACTTTCTTCCAAAGTACTAAAAATCTTTGGATAGCCATCACTTGCTAGGATTATTTCATCATCTGTTTTTACTGCATATTTTACGATCAAATCCTGATTAAACGAATGTCCATTCAAAATTGGATAGCCAAACTGACAATTCCTATTTTCAAAATCTAACTGCAATTTTAAGAATGGCATTATCTTCTCCCTTCCAACATCAGTAGCGATTAATTCGTTTATAGATTTCCCATGCATGATTTCATTATTAATGATGATACTACGCAAAGTTGCCAACACCGAATCAATAAGCTTAGTATGCCCAAAGAATTTCTTGTTTATCATACAATTACAGTCACCATAGGACCATATTTCGTTTCTTTCTCGACTATAAATAATAACTGATGCTCTGATCCATTCAGAAATATTATCATCTTGCACATGTTTTAAATATGCTTGTTTCAAGTGGCCATTCAGTTGTGACAAGCATTCCTCTGCTGATGCTGATTTTTCAATAACTGCCATTTTTTCAACGATAATGTTTTTTGCATAATTTCCGCTACTTATGCCGTTCCATTGCTGCTTTCCTTTACTGGTCACACCATCTACGACCGTTACAAAATCATTACTGATGAATAAACCATCTTCACACAATTCAGTCGATTTCTTTTTCCCAATTAGTTTTCTTTCAACTATTCTCATCTAAATCTCCTGTTTTAAATAATTTATCAGCATTACAATAGATGCTGAAGCAGTCGGCATAATTGAATACTTCTTTTTTTGTATTACAATCGTATCTGGTGATATAAACAGTTCTTTTAGTTCATCACGTTTTACCCATACTAAGTTATTTCCATCTTCTTCCTGCATATTCCACGTGCTTTTTTTTCTTGATATTTCTTTTTTAAAGGTGTTGTTGATTTGTTCTTTTGTTATATCAATTTTGACGTAAAAAAGCAGTTGTGGTTTTCCACCCTCTACAATATCGCGATATAACGAGATGATGTTATCTTCCAATGAAAATATATAGTCATTTGGATCTATTTTCAATTCATCCTGGATTTCTTTTTTGATGCCGTTAACCAGTCCATCAATTGTTAAATTAAATTGATCATCCAAGGCATATTTTGTTTTTAAGGAAGCACCAACACTGTTTGCTAATGTGCGTTTTCCAATAGAAACAATACTATTTCGCCTAACAAATGGAATTTCTCCATCACTTGATTCAATAAAACCATTAAAGCCAAGATGGTTGGAAAAAGGAGAGTTTTCAAGTCCCCCTAACCATGGGCCATAAGCAAACAAATCTCGATTGCTTAATCCATTACTCCATTTCAGATCCATGGCGCGATTGGATACCATCGCATCATAGTATGTTGAACGTTCTGTATAAATAAAAACAGTATTCTCGATTCTTTCCCAATTTTTCACTCTGATAGTTAATTGATTAAAAATGCTTGAGGTTTTATGAATATTTATCAATTCATCATAATGTTCTTTTATTTCTTCCGGCAAATGATATTGCCGCTCCTTATTATCTATAATTCTAAATGTAGTATTTTTACATGAAAAATCCTGAATTACCGGAAACTTAAATTTATGTCTTTCCGATAAATCTTTATCCAACCGTGATTTGATTCCAATTTTGTATGCTTCATCATTGCATTCCGAATTAATATAAGTAACCATGTTTTTTTCTTCAGAGTACCGCTTAACCATTTTGTCATAATCAGTTTCTAGTTTTATAGAATCTTCAAATTTGTTTCCTACTATTCGAGAGATGAAGCCCGTGAATAGATTTAAGATTAAAGCAACGAAAACACTGAAGAAAATTGTTAAGTCAATAATTCCTTCCACTTTTCCCTTATTGATATAAGCGTAGCTACCAATAGCTAATAGAACTATTAATGAAAAACATCCTTCAAATAATCCTTTATCATGATATTTGAAAATGAATTCCTTAATTTTTTTTTTCATAAATCTGCCTCCATTATCAAGCGGTGTCTCGGTAGTTGTAACTTCATTTTTTTGAATTGTTTCGGTTCTTATGCTCTTTACAAAAGAAAACGGCAGAAATCGGGTAGAACAATCAAGTTTGCAACCTTTGACAATACTTCTGATTGATTTTTTGGTGTTTTTGTAGTTTAATATTATGTGAATTTTGAATACGAGGAGAGTTTATATGGCAAAACAATGGTACCCGGTTATTGATTATGATTCTTGCATTAGTTGCGGTAGTTGCGCCGAAAAATGTAGCCATGATGTATATGATACCCAGAAAGCTCCTTCAGCTCATGTCATTTATCCAGATGGCTGCGTTGATCAGTGTCATGGATGCGGTAACCTATGTCCCAGTGGATCGATTACCTATTGCGGTGACGATACTGGTTGGCTTCCACCTAACCGGTTGAATTGATTTATTGTAACATTTAATCGCGTGGTGGGAAAGATTTTAACCGATCTTTTGCTAAAAAACAACTCACAGGATTGACTGACTGGGATTCCTTGTCAGTCTTATTACCACGCAAATATTTTCTGAGTAACGCATTCAGGGCTTCCCGGGCATCGATCGACGTGCCGCCAGCACAACATTCCGCTTCTGCCTGGGCGATTTCTCGGTCGATCTCGTTTTCGTCCAGCATTGCTTCATAGATTTCCATACGCATCACAACCAATCGCCATAACCATTTTTGGTAATGAATATTGGTTCGTTTTTGGCATGACACAGCTCAGAAATTTCGTTCGTATTTCTGAGATCTGTGATCGGTTTGATTTGTGGCATCATACTCGCCTCTTTCTTTGACCATCATTATCGCATTATTATGTTCGTTTAGTAAATGAATCCATGTGAGCTTCAATCTTTGCAAGTTTCTAAATGATTGTATGCTGCCATTTTTGGTATTCAAGCAACGCTAGCCTAATCGATCGTCTGAACCTCAACTGGAATCCACATTTTAGGGTTGTAATTCAGGGTATACTTGTAATTCGAAACATCATTCTCGCCCAAATCTTCTAACACATAGGTCACGTTATCACTTAACCCGATAAAATGCTTTTTGTAGCGACCGTCTTGATCTTCAACAATGACTTCTAACTGATTGTCGGCGATGTCGGCGGTGATTGACATTTTTCCGGTCATTTGAAACAAAACGTCGCCCTCAATACAATTGATAACCGTTAACTGTCTGACAACATTGAAGTTATCTGCTTGTTGCGACAAGTTGTAAGAAACTTTCTCAGCCTGGCTTTCGCAGCCAGTCAGCATTAACACCGCCACCAGGCCAATAAACAATGGTATTTTTCTCATAAATTTTTCCTTTCAAGCTCCTTTGTAAATTTTTTACTTCTTCGATACGTAAGGCGGAAGAACGATTTTTGGGTTCTAAACAAGTGGTATCTACAAAACTGTTGCATCTCATTTTTGAAATTCAAATTTCTACGAATAATCGAATGCTGATTAATTTATGCACACCTGATCTCATCAATTCCCGACGTTAGTGACTCTTTCGCTAGGCCGATCTTTCTTACAATCCGATAAAGCAAAAATCCGTAGAATGCCAGAATAAAACTGGGATTCCCCGGGCCGGTGTACATTCCCAACCTGAAAAGTTGATTTATTAACGGTATATTAATATTAAAGTAAACGAGATAACTAAATAGAATTAAAAATGAATAAATCACTCCCAGAATACAACCGACATGGATCGCCTTACCCCTATGGTTCTTAATGCCGGATCCCAAAATAAAAACACCCGCACCAATAAAAAGATTAAACACGATGGGTAGGATAAATACTGTTAAATTCTGATAAAAACTGCTGGCATTGGGGCCAAAGGAGATTTCATCCCGGGCTAAATTCTTTGTGTAATTTAAAAGATAGGGAAACAGGGTCAGGTATAAAAATGGGATCACCCAAATTAATAACGCATAACCCCATTGCATTAATTTCTTTTTACGTTGCACCTTATTGTTAGTCATTATCTCACTCCTTAATTACTATAATCATATTCTAGCACCATCGATCGGGAATCACCGTTTTCTTGGATCAAATTTCCCGATAAAATGGTACGACAATGAACAAAGTCTTTCGTCCGAAGTAGCCATGGACTAGGAGCGATTCTTTCTGTTTCATAGGAATTGGCTGCTGTTTCAAGATCCCATAGCACCAGCTCATTGACGGCACCATTTTCCACACCGATGCCATTGCTAATCCGGTATCCTAATTCTACATCTTGCAGGCGAACCGTTTGATCCGTTATTTCCCAATCCACATAAACACCATCGATTCGGATGACTTGATAAATTCCAAAGTCTCCCGTGGCATAGCGCATCCCCAGCACCACCGAAACCACATCATCTTCATCTGTCATGGGACTGCTTACTTCTGTGCCATAACCATGTTGATCAACATTTTTGGGCAAACTGATAATGATTTCCTGAAAATAATGTTTCTCTCCGGTAGCATCATTGAAATAAACGAGTTGGAGGTCTGTGCTTGGCGTCACCAGTTCTTTATCCTCTTGTGAGTTGAATTCAATGGATTCACCCGTCTCTTTATTAGCAATAGCACCCTTCCACGCGATCATCTCCAATAGCTCCGTGTCGGTACTTCGCTGAAAATTCTGAGTATCAAGATCTGTTTGGCTTTTTGCCAATGCTGCTATTCCCGACGTTGATATACCAAAAATTAGAATGATCAGCACGATCAGAGAAACCTTTATTTTTCTGGATTTCATTCGTTTAACTCCCCTCTTTACAAATTTTTAATACCCCTCATCTTGGTTAAACAAAGAAAAGCTTTTGTTCAAAGTCCTGACAACGATGGCTCCGAAGCATATTGCTGTTTTTCGAACCCGGCTCAGCCCTACTCATCTTCTCCCCGGTGCTCTACTGCCATCTGGTCTACCCAATCTTCCTCAACGTACACCATTCCATTCCGTCCTTCCACCTTACGGTTAGGACCAGGCTTATGGAGCTTGCAACTTAAAGGTCCATAACAGAAAGTCTCAAACCGATACTTTCTCGGCACTCTTGGATTCCAATTATCGACAATGATCTCAACTGGCATTCTACAGCCCCACATACAACTGCGACATTTCGCATCATATGTTCTTGCAGCCAGTCTGCGGTGTCCTCTTTCTCTATAAACATCAAGCACCGGCGGCACCAGTTCCCAGGGTGATGCTGTGCTGCCCTGTTCGCCTTTAGCGATGACATTAAGCTTTGAGACTTTATAATAGTTGACTGGCTCCATATCGGGATCAGGAACTGGGACGCATTCACCTGAGACGATGTCATTCACTTTGAATTGATGTTTGGTGTGAGCTGCTTTACCGATGCCGACAGAGAAAGTAGTTTCCTCGCCATCTAGTTCCCCTTCCATCTTAATGGCATAGCCGAGATAGGTATGAGAGGATTCATCGAAGGACCTAGTTAAACGGATGCGTGGTTGGATTGAAATTATAGTGCCTTTGAAGGTTGATTTAATCATGTCTGAGAGGCCTCCTTTTTAGCCTTTGGTCCTGTTGACTTGGGTATTTGCCCCCTTCTGGCGGGGCATATCGTCCAGCGCCGGTAAGTGATCATTTAAAAATGCGTAGTTTGAATTCACAAAACATTTATTTCTCTGCCTATGTAATCGGTTCGAATGGACTTATTGTAACATTTTATGGCACTATGGGAAAGATTTTATCGACGTTTTGGCAAAAAAATAAACTCGCCGGATTGGAGCCGGTGAGTTATATAATAATTTGATCAGAACGTATTTCTGGTTCGGAGAATTGATTGCGTCAGTAAGATGGTATGATACTCATCTAAAATGTTTCCGGCTTAATGAGCACAGTACGACCTACCGTCAATCGATTCGCTATTGACCCACACTTCGCCTCTGCCTGATTGATTTACCGGGCAATCTCATTTTCGATAAGAATGGCATTATGATCACCTAATCTTTTTGCGGTGTCAATAAACGTTTCTCAATTCATCACCTGCTTTTTTTGTGCAAAATGAGCCACTTCATCAAATAAGGTCGATCATTATTTGCGGGCACTTCGTACCATTCTGAACAGAGAAAATAATTTATGCCATAAATGCTTACAGGGTTTGCATAATACCTGACCGGCTTAATCCCGCCAGTTGTTTCTGTTTTTAATAATAAAGGGAATTGAATATCGAAGGTCTCCTTAGAATATTCTCGCGTCTGCATTTTTTCGACTTCCTCAGGTGAAACATCACCATCTTCAAGCATATTCCGTAATATTGTTCTGACAATCGCACCAATTTTCATTTCTTTGAGCCCATCAATATCGGTATTTTCAATCTTAACCATTTCTTGCGAAATCCTTCCTGGCGATGAAGCCCTCTTATTCTTGTTGACTCTGGTTTCAGTATTAACAAATAGATTATACATCTGCAAACTTCTCATGAACAATTCGGACGTATCTGAAACCTCACCAAGCATGCTCAAAACAGGTTCCAGAATGCTCTCCCTGAAATCATCATTGGCAATGATCCGCACTTCAAAATCAAGATCAGCTGACTTTAGAACCTCGGTCAAGTCACGTATGCATTCATTAATCGACATCATAACACTGGGATTAATTTTGGGCGAGGCAAAAATGATTGTGCCACTACTTAAACCAAAGTACCCATAAATACACATTGCCGCGCGAATGCATTTTTTAACGACACGGGTTACCGTTTCCTCTTTCGATCCATAGTTAAGACCCGCCTCATGAAAGGCTACATCAATTGCGTAAATTTTACTTTCTGCCCCATCATATGCGATACCAAGTGCATCGATTTCAGCCTGTGCCAAAATTTGTGACAAACCACTGTTGGCCTTAAATAGATCGTAACTAAATTTTTCACTAAAGCAGTTTGCTGAATAATTCAGCAGTTGTTCGATTTTTTCCTGATTTTTCAGCTCCCAATGCGAAGATGCTTTCCAATTGGTTTGGGCGATCTGGCATTCTTTTACATGCCGCAGCCACGATAGCATCAATGATTCGCCGACTTCTATTTTCATATCATACCTCTGTAAAAATATTTTGTTCTAATTTATAATGGTGGACGGCTAGAAAATTCACAACCAGGAACTTTACCTGACGATTGTCAAATACCCTCTTTCATTGTTACAAATCCCAGCCCAATCTAATACTGCAGCAATGACAAAACCCGGACCGAAAGCAGTCATACCTAGCTCAGCGCCATGAACCTTATGTGCAATATAGCCTTCAACAGAATCAAGAGGTAGTTTGTCACTTCCCATATTCGGGAATTTGTGTAATGTGTTTCGTTGTACCCGCCTGCAAACACCAACCTACAACCAGCAGCCCCATCCCAGAGCATAAAAAAAAACGGATGCACTTTAAAATTAACAGGCTAGCTGTGATTTAAAGCAATATCCGGTAGTTTAATGGCTCTATCGCCCAGTTTAACACAGTATGCATGTTGAGTTATTAAATTGATGCTGTGTTCTCAATGTGATTTTCATAATCTTAACACACTTACGCACAGACCGCTTTTTCCTCACTGATTTGATCTCCCCAAAATAGGGGCATCCCTCCCAATATGGACACAGTACCCAAAACATGGCTGACTATTTCAGATTAAGCTCTAAATAGCACTTAATTTTACCCGATGCGATTGTTGGTTGTTTGGGTGTCTTACAGGTGCTCCAGCAGCTGAATCTTAAGGCCATTGGGGTCGCTAATAAAGAGGTATTTGATATGCGGTGTCGGCTGAAACGGGACACTGTGCGGAATCCCTTTTGCTTCTAAGGCTGCCATCGCTTGCGCCAGCGAGGCGACTTCAAAGCCCAGCGAAATATTGGCATCAATGCTTGTTGCCGGGATGGTCTTATTGTAAATCAGTTCCAGTTTGGTTTCGCCATCCCCTAAAAAGGCCAGTTCAAGATCTGGCCCGGCCGGCCGACGATTGTCCACCGTCAATCCCACAATGTCGGTATAAAACCGGATCGATTCATCCATATCTTTGACGGTGACGGTTACCCATGAAAACTTCATAGCTTTCTCCTTTTAAAATCTAAAATTTGCTTTTATTAGTTGTTAAAGCTATTGTAACATAAAACCGGATCGGGTAAAAGAGGATCGTCCGGGTCATATTGCCGCAATCTCCGCTAGTCAAAAAAACGCTGCTTTCTGAAGACAAAAGGTCATGCTTACTTTTCTATGATCATCCGCCAAGCAATCTGCTCTAAACGCATCCGGTCTTCATCATGATGATTTTAAAGAAGCCACTGCCAGAAATAAGGCTGCGCCTAAAAAAATCACTAGTACTGCCACACTGACCGCCCAATCCTGACTGTTCCCGCTGATCCCAGAGCGCAGGCCATTAAGCAACCACTGGAAGGGATTCATTAAAACAATCATTTTGACCCACCCAGGCGCTGCATCGAGCGTATAGAAGGCCTCGCTACCGAGCAATAAGGGCATGGTGATCAGATTGGTCGCAATGCTGGCTTGCGCTTCAGTTTTACATAATCCGGAAACAAAGAAACTCAAGAAAACATAGCCCATGGCTGCCAGGATACAGACTATCGCGATCATCGCAAGGCTGGCAATGGTCAGATCGATATTAAAGCAGACCGCGCCGACGGTCAAAACCAACAGTGCACAGATCAATGAAACCAGGGTCCAGGCGCTTGACACACTCATAATATAACGGGACAAGGGTAAGGGGGTTACTTTTAATAATTGGTAAACGCCCCGGCGCCTTTGCCCCAACAGCGAAAATACCGTGGTGGTAAAAGCATAAAATAAGATCCCCATGGCCATCATGCCGGTTGTAATTTTAATGAAATAATCCGGTTTGCCAACCAGGAACCCCAATATCAGGGTTCCGCCAATCGGCATCAGGATCGACCAGAATAATAAGAACGGTTCCCGGGCTGCAGCTTTGAGTGAAAGATCGAAGATTGTATTCATTGTTTTTCTCCTTAATTCGTTTCAGTGAGTTTTAAATAAAGCATTTCCAAATTTTTTACCTGATTTTTTTTAATCAGCGCTCCCGGTTGTCCCTGATCCACTATCTTTCCATGGTTCATGAAAATCAGGCGATCGGCCAGTTTTTCAACTTCCTCCATATCATGGGAAGAAAACAGCACGGTCTGATTATTATCAGCCAGGCAATCAATCATTGCTTTGATTTCATGTCGGGAACGGGGATCCAATCCCGCTGTCGGTTCATCGAGAACGACTAATTCGGGATGATGCACCGTGGTAACACCGATGGCCAGCCGCTTTTGCTGACCGATGGACAACTTAACCGCCGCAGTTTTTCCGGCATCCTCCAAATGACAATCGGCCAGTTTTTGATCAATTTGCTTATCGCTGAGATTCGTATGATACAAGGCTCCAAATAACCTGAGGTTTTCTTTGGCCGAATACCCTTCAAAAAAAGGGGTGCTCTGAAGCTGCGCGCCGATATGCGCTTTATAATCGTCGCGCCAATAAGAAACTGAACCGGAATCAGGTGCTAATATACCTAGTAGCATCGCGATGGTGGTGGATTTTCCCACGCCATTGGGGCCAATCAGAGCCAGGATCTCTCCTTGTTTGATTTCCAAATCAATCCCCTGAATCACCTGCTTGTTGTTAAAATTTTTGACCAGTTTTTTTCCTTCAATTAGATTCATGTTATCCTCCTTATTTAACTTTGTATACTCATTGTTGAGTATACAATTATTTTTTTCTCCCCCACGGATGAGGGAGAAATTTCAACTTTTTTATTGCTGCATTTCCAGTAGTTTTATGGCATTTTCGACAAAAGTTCTTTGCTGGTTGACAATCGCATACATATTGTCAAAGATCAGTTTCGTCATCGGCGGAATATTCTGGTGCATCGCGATATCTTTGAGACGAAACCCGCTCTCAAGCGCATCGTATTCTTTTTGCAAAGCGAGCAACTGGCGATTCAGCGCTGCCAGCGCTTTTTCCGGGGATACTTTTTCAATAAAAGACAAGCCGGAGTACAGGGTCGAGGGATAATTGACCGATGAGTTCTCCAGAGCGTCCCCCACTAATTGGGCTAAATGTTCGCTCCCGGTCGCTGTTATTTTATAAATCGCCTTTTGTCGGTGTCCGGTTTGTTCAATGCTTTCAACCACGACCAGACCTTCTTTTTCCATTTTTTTTAAGGCATGATAAATCGAACCGATGAGCACGCCACCCCAACGTTCTGCATCCGATATGCGCAGCAACTGCTGGATATCATAGCCGGACATCGGTTTTACATCAAGCAGTCCCAAAACAAGTACACGTGTCAATGTAAACACCTCCAATACTCTACGTTGAGTATTTTACATTGATTGTATTGTTTTGTCAAGCCTGTTTCACTATTTATGATTCAATCTTCTTGATTCAATATTTATGCATAAAATTTCGCGCCCGTCGGTGACACTGCCGACCTTGCATAAACTATTTTTGATTTCTTCCGGCAAATAAACGTGGACACTGAGGGGCAGGTAATTAAAAATTCTCTGAAAATAAGTGGCCTGGCACCGGGGGATAAAATTAAGTTGGAAAATTTCTGTCTCCAGCTAAACTGTTAAGATTTGGATCGTTTGGTTTTTCACCATCATTTTTTTTGATCATCTTTTCCTCCTATTATAATGAGATTAATTCATTTATACGTATAACGACATCCCCCACTTTGATAGAATAAGCTTCAAGTTGTTTTGTTTTTTTATTTAATAATCCGTTGGCTTGATTTTTAACTTTATATTTATTTGTGGTATTCTCCAAAGCGCTATACCTTCAGTTTTATATTCATCTATTGATAATTGGGTGCCAATCAGTCAAATTTTTGTATCTTTTCAAGCATACCATTTTTATGAGCATATAACCTCCGTCCCCTGTGTTTAGGCAACGAGGATTATTTCTTTTGCTCTTTTATTTCCTTTAACCAGAACATAAATTCCCAGCGCAACGGTTCCATGTCAACAGCTTCCCGGATCTGTCTTTGATAGGGTATATAATCTGCATCATAATCAGTCATGCGGCTCCAAAGAACTTTAGGCTTTTTGATTCCCAGTTCTTTTTCAACGGCGTCAAAAATATAATTATCCAGCGGCACATGTAAAAATTCAAATATCCCTGTTAAATCGCTTTCGCCGATGATATATAAATACTTCATGGCCATATTTACCCACTTTTGCGATTGACCGATATAAAAATCAATTTCTTGTTCATCATAGACTTGTTTTATCAGCCGACACAATTCAAAATGCCAGGCATCATATTCTACTTGGCTTACCACCCCTGTTTCAATAAGCGCTTTGATTTCTTTTTCGATCAGTGCGTCGACATTTTTACGCGTTTCATGGCCATTTTTATTGTTAAAACGAATCGTCCGACACATGTCGAGATAGGCTCTTCTACTAGCTGATTGATAGCAATTACTCAAAGATTTAAAATAGACATACTTCAAAAAATCAAACACATCTTTATCTACTGTGACTTTCTCCATTATTTCTCCCTTTCCAATAATCAATATGATCCATTTGTATTACAAAGAAACTTAAATCTACGCCTTGAACCACGCGGATAACCAAGCGTTTTCAAACACACTCCGGTTTTAAATCTTCATATGCAAACAGCGGAATATCGTACAAATCGCCAAAATGATCTTAAATAATGGCTGAAGCTTTGAATAAACTTTCTGTTGATTTTAGGCTGATAGTTTTATCCCCAATTGTTTTGCGGAGGCTTTGACTCTTTATTGGTATTGACTGGTGCTTTCGATTGATTTTTTTCCACCGCCTCAATGATCTTCTGCTTTTGCTCCCCCAGCTGATCCCCCGACTTACCGCTTTTCTGAAGTTTAACAAGCAATTGTCGTTCATCTTTTGAAAGCACCTGATGATCGAGAACAATGCTAAGCCATAGACCGCTTTCTTTTACTTTTAGCACTGGACTCCATCGACCAAGCCAGTTTTCACTGGCGCTAAAATCAGGTTGAGCGTGCAGCGTTGCAATAATTCCTTTTTCCAGTCGAAGACGCTGCTCCTTATTTTCGATCGGAATACAGGTGAAACTCATCTTATCTCGCAGATATCGGGTGACCTGTTTTTCCACATCAATTTGTTTTGGTTGTTTAGCAAACGCTTTATTTTCTTCAATTCTAGAATCAAGTGTCCAGATTTTCAGATAGGGATCCTTTATTGATTAAGCATTGCTTTGCCGATATTTTTCCTGAAAATACTGCCGTCCTTTCTTTCTGTAAAAAAATGATCTTTCAACCTAAGCTTCAAACGACCAGCGGAATCATGGGTGCCCACCCGCACGATCCGGTCAAAACTGCTATAGGTTTCACCTTCCTCAAAGAAAAGATAGATGCCATCATTAAATGGAATCTCAGAAATTTGATCATATCGATAGCGTCTTGCCTCGACAAATAATTGATGGATGGTCCAACAATCTTTCTGAATTGCCACCTGTTTTTTCAGATAAGCGATCCGAGCCCCAAACTGAAGGTTTCCCAAGGGTAATTGATAATGCTTTAGCCTTGGCAACAAATACTGACTGTAATCTTTACCAGTCAGTATAATAAATTCATCCTGTTCAAGGTCAAATCGCTTTTTCATTTGAGTAATCACAGCGTTTACCCAGTTTTGTTTTAGTGCTGGGGGTTGACCATTCAATGTCCGTTCATACGGAACAATGTTGTCGTTTTCATCAAGCAATCCATACTGCGCTGATAAAATATAAACCTGATCAGCGATTTGTTTGGCATAATCATACGAATATTTAAAGAGCATGCTTGGCGTATACATATCTTTTGCCTGACAGGGATAGTTTCTTTTGCTTTTTGAACATGAAACTAAGGCGATCTGTGTTTGGTATAATAATAGTTAAGCAAAGGGTCCCCAAAAAGTTGTGCATGCTCTTTAAATATTCGTATGATTATGCCAAACAAATCGCTGATCAGGTTTATATTTTATCAGCGCAGTATGGATTGCTTGATGAAAACGACAACATTGTTCCGTATGAACAGACATTGAATGGTCAACCCCCAGCACTAAAA
>NZ_CAKMJU010000083.1:0-4149 GCF_927416815.1 uncultured Acetobacterium sp.
TCTAAGCATAAGTTGTGGATAACTTTTCTGAAAAACAGGCGTCATATGCAAAAGTTATCCACAAGAGTATTTTTTTATGAAATAGCGAAATATCGATAAGTTTACCTTTCAGTGCTGAATCCTGGCGCATTATCTTTGTCAAGTTTAGGCAGAAAACAACAGCACTGAAAGGTAAACTTATCGATATTTCGCTATTTCATAAAAAAATACTCTTGTGGATAACTTTTGCATATGACGCCTGTTTTTCAGAAAAGTTATCCACAAGAGTATTTTTTTATGAAATAGCGAAATATCGATAAGTTTACCTTTCAGTGCTGTTGTTTTCTGCCTAAACTTGACAAAGACTTTATTTATTATGATAGCAAATATTGCAAGGTTTCCTCAAAAGCGACCGTTCTGTTTAAGAAACAGCGTTATCTCGTTCCTGAAATCTTTCGAAAGGAACGGGTTTTAGTGAAATATAACAATCAACATGTTCTTGTTTTTTCTGAAGACGGCAAACAGTTTATTGCCAAGTATGTCAGAACAAACAATAATTCCAGTCAGGAGCATTTACGAATCTGGTATATTCTAAATCGACTCCGCTCGAAATCAAATGGTATTCTTGATAGTCTGGAGTATCGATCCTTCACAAAAGATCAAAAACTGATTATGGAAAAGATCTTTAGAAATGACGGTGCTAATTTTATTGATTTCATGATGACCATTAAAAATAGAAAACGAAACCTGCTAAAAAAGTTTGTCTATCGATTTAAAAATCAGCTGGAACAATTCACCCCTCAGAACATCCGTTCTTATTGTCAGATTGAATAGATGATTTTAATGGTCTTTGAAAATTTCAAAAAAACCTGATCCCGGCCAAGGGATTTTTCTACTCTTTTTGATGAACAGATGTTTAAAAAAAGCGCTATTTCAGGCGGTTTTATTTTTTTTGAAATTTTGTGCCAAATGATTTGAAGTATAATCAGAAATTTTTAAATTTTTGTCCAGTCTCCCTGAATGTTTAAATCACTCATGCTGATCACCTATCATTTTAAAGGGATTGTCCATCTGTTCAAGAATCACTTTGCCATATTTTTTGAGCCAGGGTTGACTGTCTTCAATACTGCCACCATGGTAGTCGGGGCTGTTCTGATAGTAGTTGGGATCAATGATGGGTTCCAGGGAAAAGGCAATATCCATCCCATCCACATAGTCGGAATCACTGGTTTTGACCACAACTCTTGCAGTGATTACCATCTGATCATCACCTCAATCCTTGAATAGCAATGACATCCTCAATGTAATGATCGTCTCATTCATTTGTTTCATATTGATTTCCTCCAAAAAAGTATTAAAGACCATTGACAGCTTAAGCCAATGATCTTCAAAATTATAATATGTATTTAAGATGGGGGTTTGATTCAGGGAACCGATAATTATGGGTATTTTAACACCGATTTTGATACCTGATCGTTGCAGACTTAGCCATAACTATAAAAAGTGCCTCAAATAAGATGTCTCCAGTATAGCAGGTTAAATTCAAACTTGCTATACGTCATCTTTTGAGGCACTTACATCTCATCAACTGGACTGCTTTTCAATGTGGACTGTATTTGACGCTTACCATCAACTGGACTGCTTTTCAATGTGGGCTGTATTTGACGCTTACGTTCTTTCGCTACCAAAAAAGAAAAGACGACCCGAGTCCCGAAGAACCCGAATCGTCTCTATTCTCTGTTTCTAAACTATCCACCTCAATACACCTCAATAAGTTAAGTTGAATAAGTTAAGTGACAGGCACCGTATGTGTAAAAAAAGACGACCCGAGTCCCGAAGAACCCGAATCGTCTCTATTCTCTGTTTCTAAACTACCCACCTCAATAAGTTAAGTTGAATAAGTTAAGTGACAGGCACCGTATGCCTCGCCCGGAAACAATATTTTCCTGAATCATTGAAATCAGTTCATGTGCACTGAGAAAATAAGCAGTATAGCCACTTTTGATCGCACAAACTGCCAGACCTACGGCCAGATGAGTTTTGCCAACGCCGGGCGGGCCCAAAAACACGACATTTTCGGAACGTTCCACAAAGGCGAGTGTTTTCAGTTCGTTGATCTTACGCTGATTGGCACTGGGCTGGAAATCAAAGTCAAAGGAATCGATGGCCTTGATATAGGGAAATTTTGCAAGTTTCAAGTTCGTCGTAGTTGTCCGTTCTCTTTTTGCATCAATTTCTGCCCAAAGCAGCTTGTCCAGAAACTCCAAATAGGATATACTATCCTTGGAAGCTTCTTCCGCATGGTGGTCATAAACGGCCGCCATATGCGTGAGATTCAGACGATCAAAAGCTTCCTTCAGGTGATGGGTTACCATGTAACCACCTCACTGACTAAAGAATCATAGACTGCGAGCGGTCTTTGATGCACTTTGGGCGATTGATCTGGAATCATAAGCGGTGCTTTGCGGGCTTTGGCTTTATGGTTTTGACTGTTCAATCCTTCAAAGTGCTTTTTCATTTTTTGAACCTGATGTTTTTGGGCCGGTTTCCGGTAACCTTCAATCAAAGCACCAGTTTCATCATAGATTTCAATCGTTCCATTTCTCAGATCCCGCACACCGACACGGTGACCAACAAAGTGGAAGGGAACGGAAAAATAATTGGACTGATAACTGATCATACAATCATTCATGACCTTCCTGCTGACCAGATCCACAGAAAGAAACGGTTCGGTATTAACGGGTTTCAGCTGTTCTTCCTTCAGTATATCACGGGGAATTTTGTGAATTGTCTGATGAAGCCTGACGTTACATTTCGTATCCAGCCAGAGTCGAGCCTGTTCATTGAGGTCAGTTAGATCGGAAAAGCTTTTGACTCTGGGCCAGAAGTTGCCGCGTACATATCGGACCCCGCGTTCCACCTTGCCCTTGTTATGTAAAGCTTAACATAACAAGGGTTATGTTAAGTATTCCGTTATGTAAAGATACGTATCATAAACGCCTGAATCCCTGATGTTTATAATATATTTCTTTACATAATATACCCGCCATGATAATCATAAATCATCACAATTTAAGGAGGATCGATTTATGGTTACAGATGTTAAAGAATTAATCGGGCAGTGCGAACAGGAATTAACAAGTCGAGAGTACACCCAAAGTCGCCTGAAGATTATAACAGGGACATGGCGTGACTTAATAGAATGGATGGAATTGCATGCGTGTGGAAGCTTTAATGAAGATATCGGCTTTCAGTACTGCAATGAAACATTCGGTTCATGTGTTTTATCGGGCATTGAAAAAAAAGATCATGTGCGGTTACGCGCAGTACGAATGCTTATTTCTTATCAGAAAGATGGCGATTTCGAATTCAGAACACCGACCATGCTGTACAGATTTTCAGGTAAATCCGGTAACATCATTGAAAAATATCTGGAGCACCTGAAAAATACTGTTTGTCTGTCAGAAAACACGCTGTCGAATAAGCGCCAGTATCTGTTGGCGTTTAATGCTTTTTTAGAATCTCATTTCATCGAATTGAATGAAATAAAGCTCGACACAATTGCGGATTTTTATTCCAAACAAAGCTATACACTGGCTTCAAAGCACAACTGTAATTCAACGCTGCGATTATTTTTGCGACATACCTATGATAACGGTATGACAGAACTGGATTGCTCCATTTATATCTTGCCGGATAATTACAACAAACGCAGCAGAATTCCAACCACCTATGAGGAACAGGAAATACGGAATATTCTTGCTGCTGTTGAGCGGACATCCGTATCCGGGAAGCGTGATTATCTGATTCTTTTGCTCGCTTGCGAATATGGATTTAGAAGCTCGGATATTGTTAATCTCAGGTTTGATCAGATTGATTGGGATAAAAACATCATTTCTTTTAATCAGCACAAAACCAGCATTCCAGTTGAATATCCACTGCTTGCATCCGTTGGTAATGCCATCATTGATTACCTGAAAAACGGTCGGCCTGACACCGATACACCAGAGATTATTGTCTCCAATGAATCAGCAAAACGGGGAAAAAAGCTTTGTAAAACGACAATTCATTCCATTGTTGCAAAATATATGCGGCTTGCAAACATCAGTCACTGGAAGGAAAAAAAGCATGGTGCACATTCCTTGAGACATAGCCTGGCTACGAATCTTC
>NZ_CAKMJU010000084.1:0-9195 GCF_927416815.1 uncultured Acetobacterium sp.
ATAGACGACATCTTTTTTCTTCGTTTTAAATTCGCGTATAAACATAACTCTATTATACGACAGCTTTAAAAAGGAGTCAACACAAAAATGAATTTAATTCTATTTTCGGTCACTACATTTGTGATTTTGGATTATTTTTTACCGTTTTATGCGGTTTGTGAGCACTGATTTGGCTGAAATTGCTTAATTTCTATGCTTTTACTCGAAATCCGGGTTAGGGCCGATGGATCATCAATCAAATCAATGTAGGTTGTTTCATCCGCTCCAGGGATCAGCTCATGAGCGCTGATTACATGACATAGGTCACTTTCTCGGTCGCTCCTCTTCTCCCAGGGAGAGGAAAACCTCAAGCCTCTGGAGATATGCCCTTTAATGGCCACGCTGGCGTAAGTGGAGAATTTGACATCATAATCAGGATCAAACCCTTTAGCAGCTTCAATCAAGCCAATATTCCCCAATTGAACAAGATCATCACGTTCAAGATACGATATTTCAGTGAGATTATAGTATTGATTAACAAAATGATGGATAAGGCCCTGGTTATTTTCAATGATTTGATCCAGTGCCGATTTGTCCCCATTACGATAAGCCATAACCAATTCTTCATTCGACATGATGTTTCTCCCGTTTTTATTTTATTATATCATTAAAACGGCTTTATCATCAGCTTTATAAACCCATGACTTGGGGACAATTTGGGGACACTTTTAAATTTTTTGAGGATTTACGATTGTTTTTCATGAGGGTTTATAAGAAGATGAGTCAGTAGAATGGCTATTTAATCGGAAATATGAAGATAGTGAGAGATAGTGTTATTTAATATGATTAATTCGTAATCAGTAGGTCGGGGGTTCGATTCCCCCCGCTAGCTCCAGTAAGAATAGCATGAGAGAGCCTTTTGGTTCTCTTTTTTTGTTTGCGAGGCATGTTGCCGAGCTAATGGTCTGAAGGAAGCTGATGGCGGCTGTTGGAGCGGAACGCAAGTGAACCAATGTTGGTAAATATGATGGATAACTTTTCAAAAAGTGGGAACGTCCGAAAATTAGCAGAATCATATATATTTAGATGGTCGCTTTAACAACAAGCGGAGCAACTTAACCTCGGAAGTACTGTATCTGAAGCTGTAGGTTTGTTCACAAGGGAAACCAAGGGACAAAAGGAAGGTGCAGTATGCAGATGAAGCCGTAGTAGTTACGAACATCACGCCAGGGAAAGCCAGAAATGGACTGGAGGAGAAAACGTGAAAGATGCCGTTTTTAATAACGGTGACGGGTCGGGGTCAAAAGCCCTTGTCTGATGCGAAGGGCGGAAGAAATTTCAAAGTCTACTTAGAAACATACGGAGTGAGAGTGAAGGTGTTAAACGAAGGCTGAAAGGCTGGAAGGTCCGAAAGAATTGGCATAAAATAGCATGCGAATTCTCTTGACGACACAGATTTGAAGTAATTCGTGGAATAGAGATAAGATTGCCAGAGGCTAGAAACGTCAAAAGAAGCGAACGAAGAACAGATAGCTCAAGTGAAGAATGCCGGAAAAGTAAAGCAGGAATGGAGGTGGAACATGAAGAAATGGTGCAGCCTGATCGATAAGATCTATCGAAAAGAAAAATTAGAACTGGCATTCAGAAAGGTCAAACGAAACCATGGAGCTCCCGGAATTGACGGAGAAACGGTTTTGGATTTTAATGAAGCGCTGGAAATAAATATTGAGTTTCTTCATCGAAGCTGAAAACCAACACCTATGAACCAGACCCAGTCAGACGGGTGGAAATTGAAAAACCGGATGGCGGCATACGGTTATTGGGCGTACCGACTGTCAAAGATAGGGTCGTCCAACAAGCCATTGTGAATATTATTGAACCAATCTATGAACCGACCTTCCATCCATCCAGTTATGGTTATCGTCCCGGGCATTCACCGCAACAAGCCGTTGCCAAGGCTGAACGCTTCATGAATCGGTACGGACTGACCGAAGTGGTGGATATGGATCTGAGTAAGTGCTTTGATACCCTTAATCATGAGATTCTGATGAAGGGGGTGGCCGAACGCATCAGTGATGGAAAAGTTCTGGGGATGATAAAGAAGTTTCTAAAATCCGGGGTGATGCAGAGCGATCAATTCATCGAAACAGAGGTCGGCAGTTGCCAGGGGGGAGTCATTTCACCGTTACTCGGCAACATTTACCTCAATCAGTTTGATTAGAAAATGAAGGACAAAGGCCTGCGTATTGTCCGATACGCTGATGATATGCTTATCTTTGCAAAAGATAAGCAGAACGCCGGGAATTACGAAGCCTATGCAACCAAAATTCTGGAACAAGAACTGAAACTGAAGGTGAATGAGACGAAAACAAGGCTAACCAGCGTAAGAGAAGGTGTGACATTTCTGGGCTTCGTGATTTATGCGAAATATCTGGCAATCAATCCGAAACGGATCAAACGTTTTAAGGACAAAATCAGAAATATAACCAGAAGAAATGCCGGAAGACCACTTGAAAAAGTGATAAAAGAGCTAAATCCGGTGCTCCGGGGATATCGGATCGCCAACATCAAATCATTGATTACAGAGATGATGGCATGGATTCGGCGCAGATTGCGAATGATAAAGATGAAGCAATGGAAAACACATAAAGCCATGCATAAGGAAATGAGAAAACAGGGGATTAAAGGCAGCGGTGAAAAGATGGCGGTGACGAAATGGAAGAATTCAAATGTCCATATTATCTACATGCTACTCTCGAACCAGTACTTTGAAGATCTGGGACTCATCGATTTTGGTCAATATTAAGTTGGGTTACTGTGAATTATTATTAATTCGGTGAGAGATTTCAGGAGCCGTGTACGGCAAACGTAAGCACGGTTCTATGAGCGCAAAGAAATCCGGACTAATTATCCGGATTTCTAGCTACTCGATATTGTATCGACTGAATGAAGAAGTCGAAAACCCCGCGTTGGTGTTTATTCGGTGTTTAATTTGGTAAAAAATAAGCTCTGCAATAAATTTTACAGAGCTTTTGAGGTGAAAATGTCTTCCAGGGTGTCGCTTGCTTTTACATCAGCTGTCTTAATGGCATGGGCATAAATATTACCGGTTGTGGAAATATTGGAATGACCCAGGCGTGAAGGGTAGTGTAAATTATTTTGTGCTTTTGCGAATTCCAGGTTAATGAAAAATACTAAAATGAAAAATTGATGTGCAGATTGAAAGATTAAATTTCAAGTCTATTTTTGCACATGATTCAAAGGCTGTCAATAATGAATATTGGCAGTCTTTGATGTTGCCAGGCTTATTCGACGTCTACGAGGCTGATTCTGTCTTCGAAATAAATTAAAAGCTGTTCCAGAATTTTCGACCAGTTTCTTGGTCGGCCGTTCCATTTTTTGTGATGTCCGTCATCGCTAGGTAGAGCATCTTAAAGAGCGCGTCATCTGTAGGGAAAATCGATTTTGACTTGGTCACTTTTCTGAGCTGGCGGTTGAAGTTTTCAATCGCATTGGTCGTATAGATCAGCTTTCTCAATTCCGGGGGATATTTGAAATAGGTGGATAAATCCGCCCAGTTATTATGCCACGAGCGGACGGAGCTGGGATATTTTTTGCCCCATTTATTTTCCAGCGCTTCCAGCTGTTGCAAAGCGATATCTTCAGTGACTGCCTGGTAAACTAATTTCAGATCGGCCATAAATGGTTTGATGTCTTTGTATGAAACAAAACGGGTGGAATAACGGATCTGATGAATGATGCAACGCTGAATCTCCGCATTGGGAAAGACCGCATGAATGGCATCTCCAAAACCGGTTAGCCCATCAACGGAGACGATGAGAATGTGTTCAGTGCCACGATTCTTTATTTCGTTGAGTACACCCAGCCAGTATTTAGCACTCTCATTGCCACCTACCCACATGCCCATGACTTCCTTAGTACCATCCAATCGCGTACCAATCGCAATATAAACGGCCTTTTTAATGACGGCATTGTCCTGTCGGACATTGTAGTGGATCGCATCCATGAAGACGATCGCATATTTATTGGACAACGGCCGATTTTGCCATTTTTTTGTAATGGGCAAAATCTTATCCGTCATTTTTGAAATCATCGTGGGTGAGGCATCCACTCCGTAGACATTCTGGAGATGTTCAGTTATATCTCTGGTTGTCATCCCTTTTGCATACATCGACAGAACTTGATCTTCGATCGTCGAAATATCGGTCTGATGTTTCTTTACCACCTGAGGTTCGAATTCACCATCCCGATCTCTCGGAATATCAATCGTCAGATCCCCCATCGATGAAGTGACTGTTTTCTTGCTGTAGCCATTACGTCGATTGTCGGTTTCCTTATTGGCATAATCATATCGGGATTAACCCAGATCATCTTCCAGTTCAGCTTCAAGCATTCCCAGGAGCGTATCTACCCAACAGATCCTTCAGCATGGACTGAACATCGCCAGCATCCTCCGGTTGATAGGTTGCCAGAAGTTGACCGATTAATTCTTTTCGTTCTTTGGTGAGTTTTCGTTGTCTTGCCATAATAAAAATCCTCCCAGATTAATTTTATTTTATCATTAATCTGGAAGGATTTTCCACTCTGACACAAAATTATTTACAGTCTCGCGTGAAGAAACCGTTTTGAGATCCACACCATTGGCAATCAAAATGGATGCGTTAGTGTGCCGGAGTGAGTGCAGGTGTACCGGCTTTAGTTCATGTTTTTCAGTAAATTTCTTGATATATTTACCAATTGTGTCTAGGTTCATTGGTTCACCGTTCCACCTGGTAAAGATATAGCCACTATCTTGCCACCGATCGCCAACTTTTATGTGCTGCTCCAGTTGCCATATCTTATAAGTTATGCTCTTTTAGAAATCTAAACTTTATTATAATTATTGACAAGATTTTTAACAATAAAGAATACAACTAGTTTTGCTTATAATCAATTAAACCCATCCACGATAATACAAACATCATTGAGAATCGTTTATTTGTTAATAATGATTATTTACGTTCATCATTATTGTTAATATATTGTTTTTTTATACGAGTAGGCATATAATAGTAATTACTGAGACTACTCTGCCCAAGGAACACAGATTAAATATTTAAATATTTTTTTCTTAAGGAGAAATTATTTTGGAATTCAAAACAATTAAAAACATATCTGAAATCAACGATGAAAATACAATTTATTTAAAATATATTTATTTCGATGATTTTGGTTATTGTACTTCATATAAAGCCTATTACTATAAAGATTTCACAGAGCATCTTTTAGGTCATCTAAAAATTGGTTACAAAAATCTATCCAATGCTGTTAAACCTGGCTTATCAAGTAATGGTTTTCAATCATATTCAGTAGAAGAATTATTACCCCAAAACTCATTTTCTGAATTGGATGACAATTTCTTTTCACTTGGGGAAGATATTTCATATTATAAAACTATAACTAATTTATTTAATCATGATTCAGATGACTATTTTAAGAAAATTAAAGATTTAGCATATGATTTAGATACTTTCCAAATACTGTATGATTCTAACGAACCAGCCCTAATAAATTCTCTCCTAAGATCAATCCACTATCCTACTATAGAACAGTTTCATCGAATTATAAATGGAGAATCAGAATTAACAAACTATAATTTTTCTTTTCGTTACAAAGACCAGAATATCAAATTGAATATCGATCCAGATTCTTTACCTCCCACAAATATTCATGTATTAATTGGACGAAATGGGGTTGGGAAGACTTGGCTTTTATTACAGATTGTTCATTCAATTTTAAAAACTATGAATTATGATCTAAGCAGTTATAAATCAAACAAATATGAATTATCTGAAGATTTTACTTCATCAGTCACTTCGAATACATTTGCAGGTGTTATAGCAGTGTCGTTCAGCGCTTTTGATGATGGATTCTCATCCATTTCTTTTGAAGAATATGAAGGGAATAATAAAAAAAATTATATAAACTTAGAAAGAGATCAAAAAAATGATGATTTTAATAAGAAATTCAAATACATAGGTCTATCTCATAAAGCTCCTGGATATTACGGGGTGGCAGAGCCACCCAATCTCCTGAAATAGAGCCAGATGATCCGTTGTCCGGAGCCACTGCTCCGAAAGAGGGAGCCAGTGCCTAAATGGCTCCCATATTGCTTGAATTATTTTATGTTGCGCTTTCTTCGTCGCATCGAAACATCGCCATCAATGATCATCGTGTAAGCCGATGGGACAATGCGGTCAAGGATTGAATCAGCCAGAGCGCCGCTGCCCAGGCGTTCATGCCAACCTTCAGCAGTAAATTGAGAACAGAAAATTGTGGAAGTCTGACCACAACGGATTTCCATCAGCTCCAACAGATCACGCTGTTGTGTATCTGTAGTGGGAACAAGCAGAAACTCATCCAGGATCATCAGGGAACATTTTCTGAATTGATTGAGCAGATGATGGTATTTACCTTGAATCCGTGCGGCTTCGAATGCGCAAAAGAGATCCGGCAGGCGAATGTAGCGTGCTTTATAACCGGATTGGCAGGCATTTACTCCCAGTGCATTGGAAATATAGGTTTTACCATTATGTGAAGCTTTACATAACGGTAATTATGTGAAGTTTTATGTTATGCAAAGTCGAAAGCGAAAATCCTTGATATCATCTCTTTTTTCCGCTTCTAACTTTACATAATAATTGCTCACTTACAAATACAAATATTTTTTAGCCATACCATCAGATTTTTATCATCGTTCCAGTCCGGTTGCATTGGAGTTCCTGCGTTTACATAAGCAGCTTCAAGAGCTTTACGTTTTGTTTCCGAATCGGCTCTTGCATAAATTTCCGTGGTTGTAATACTTACATGTCCTAAGAAATCGCGTATATAAATTAAATTTATATTTGACTGCAATAAGTGCATGGCTTTGGTATGTCGAAATACATGGGGCGTAACCTTCTCCGGAAAAATGATATCGGTATTGTTTTTGGCTTTATCTACATACTTCTGTATAATATATGTAATACCTGCTCGCGTCAGTCGTTCATTCCTGCTATTGAAAAATAACGGCGAATCCAGTTTTTCGGGTATTTCCCAAAACTGCTGCTCCTTTAAATATTGAACCAGCATCTTGTTTGTCCGGCTCATTAAAGGAATACTTCGGATTTTTCTGCCCTTTCCCAAAAGGGTAATGGTGGCCGGCGCAGATGTTCGAACGTCCTTCACAGAAAGATTGATGAGTTCCTGAACACGGGCACCGCTATCATAAAGCAGTGTGAGAAGCATTAGGTCTCTGCGACCACGTTTTATTGAAATATCCGGTTCATTTAAAAGTACAGACATCGCTTCAACAGAAAGATAAGTCATGTTTTCGTGAGTGCATTTTTTTGATGGTATTGCCATGATCTTCTGGAGTTCAAAGAGATTTTCAGGAAGCTCCGTTTCAACATATCGCACAAACGCATGAATACAGGCAAGTCGCTGATTTCTTGTAGAAACAGAGCAATTTCTCTCTTTTTCCAGCCAGTCAAGAAAACCTGAAATCAGTTCAGTATTAAATTGTTTCATAGTCAGACGCTCAATCCGGTTGCCGGCGATGCTTTGGTAATACTGTAAAAACAAACGAAACGTATCGCTATAGGAACTAACGGTGTTTGAACTAACATTTCTCAGAGTCGGCAGATATGATCCAAGGAATGAAGTCAGATATCTGGCAAAATCAGTTGTCTTCATCAATATCCACCTCGGGTATGACCCAACCATAGTCAACATCCAAAGTATTTACAATATCCGGATACAATTCTGCTGTCAGACGTAGGTAATACTGACTACTTCGAATACCGGAATGTCCCATGTATGCGGACAGGTAAGGAAGGGCCGTGGTCAAATCTTTTCCGCTTCGAACCCAGTTTCTCAGGCAATGTACTGCAAAAGTGTGACGAAGATCGTGAACTCTCGGTCCTTTTCCACGCCCACCATGGGATATGCCAGCAGTTTTGAGAATCAACCGATATGGATAGGTTATACTAAATAAGACAGTTTTTATTCGGACATGTTATAATAAAAAAATATAGAAACGAGGAAATAACATGTCACAGTATACCGATGAATTTAAAAAGCAAATCGTTAATCTTTATAATAATGAGAAGTCGCCTTCTGAGATTATGAAAGAATACAAAATTGCAAGGTCAACCTTACACAAGTGGGTAAAAGATTATAATGGTACTCAATCATTTAAGGCCAAGGATAATCGAAGTCTTGAAGAAATTGAACTTCTAGCACTCAAAAAAGAACTGACTCAATTACGAATGGAAAATGATATTTTAAAGCAGGCAGCACTGATAATGGGACGAAGATAGCGATTATTAAGGCAAATCGTGACAAGTACAGTATCAGTGCAATGTGCCAATTTTTACAGATAGCCAGAAGTACCTATTACAATGAAAGCAGCCCTAAATCTCACTGCTGTGCAAATGAGAATCTCATTATTTCAATTTTCAGAAAGAGCCGTAATAATTATGGCACCCGGAAGATTAAAATAGAATTAGCTAAAAAAGGGCATCAACTTTCAAGACGCAAAATCGGTAAAATTATGAAGAAATACGCCCTGGTATCGAAGTATACAGTCAAGCATTTTAAAGTTCATAAAGCGACTTGCAATGAAGAAAAAACAGCCAATCTTGTCGCTCGAAAATTTGATGAACGTCCATTATTAGAAGTCGTCGTCAGCGATTTAACTTATGTTAATGTGAACGGCAAGTGGCAGTATATTTGCATTCTTCTTGATATTTTCAACCGTGAAATTATTGGTTATGCTGCGGGCAAAAACAAAGATGCGACACTCGTTTATAAAGCCTTTTCCACTGTTAAGTCAAATCTGGCTGAGATTGCTATTTTTCATACTGATCGTGGGAATGAATTCAAAAATAAACTGATTGACGAACTGCTGAGCACTTTTAATATTCAACGATCATTAAGCAAAAAAGGATGCCCTTATGATAATGCCGTAGCCGAAGCCACATTTAAAATTATCAAAACAGAATTTGTGTTTAACGAAACTTTCAGCGACCTGGCAACATTGGAATATCAATTATTTGACTATGTCCATTGGTTTAATAATGATCGGATTCATGGCTCATTGGGCTATCTTTCACCAGTCGATTATAAGTGTATGATGTCCGCGTAATTTTTGTCCAAAAAAGGGTTGCCTATCCA
>NZ_CAKMJU010000085.1:0-22024 GCF_927416815.1 uncultured Acetobacterium sp.
ATGAGCTTATTTGTTGAACAATTAAATTTGGTAGGCTCTAGAAAGTCTACACTGTTAAAAAATCAACTCCAGCAATGGATTGACTCTCAGGCCTCTTTTATAAAGGCTTTGTTTGGTCAATTAAGCTGGGAAAGTTGAGTAATATTGTAATTACTATTGTATTTTCAACATCATTGTACTCGTATTCATTAAGCCTGTCAATACTTTTTTTAGTAAATTTTGTCATTTAATCTAATTTTGATAGCTTTGTGTTCGTTTACATTTTGTGTTTGTCGGAAGAATCTCTGTTTTTCATTATCTATCAATACTCCTGCTTTAGTAATAGCTTCTCTTCAATCCATCGTTGCGCATCATCATGATCATGTTACCGCTTCTGCCGTTACTAAAAGTTATCTTTAATTACTTTGACATCTCTGTCGTTTATACTATAATTTTATATCAGATGACAAATACTAATCCTAGATTAAAAGAAGTCCAATCACAGGTGATACGATGACCAATCAACCCGAAATAAAACTATCCGTTCGTAATCTAGTGGAGTTTATGCTCCGCTCCGGAAATATCGACTCCCAATTTATCAGTAATGCCAGCGCTCTGGAAGGAACCCGAGCCCACCAGAAAATTCAGAGAGACAATCAGGATAAGGGCTATACCCCTGAGGTATCGCTAAAATACAGCCTTGCATACGAAGGCTTCAGCTTCCGGATCGAAGGCCGGGCCGACGGCATCATCGCCACCGATACCGGGATTATCGTAGACGAGATCAAGTCTACCAACCGGCCACTGGAATACATCGACGAAGACTACAGCAAAACCCATTGGGCTCAGGCTAAATGCTATGCCTTTATTTATGCCGTCCAGAATGAGCTAGCAGAAATCGGCGTCCAGCTAACCTATTTTCAACTGGACAGCGATGCGATCAAGCAGTTTCTAAAAGTCTTTAGCCAGAACGAACTGACTGCCTTTTTTTACAATCTGATCGATCAATACCTGGTCTGGGCCCGTCTGACTGGCAACTGGGTGCCCCAGCGAAATGCCGCCATCAAGACCCTGGATTTTCCCTTTGAGGGCTATCGCCGGGGCCAGCGGGAAATGGCGGTGGCGGTTTATAAAACCATCGCCGAACATCAAAAACTGTTTGTTCAGGCGCCCACCGGGATCGGGAAAACGATGTCGACCCTGTTTCCCGCCATCAAATCGATGGCCGAAGGGCATACTGCTAAAATTTTTTATCTGACTGCCAAAACCATTGTCCGGGAGGTGGCTGAAGAAGCCTTTGCCAAAATGGCGGATCAGGGGCTGGCTTTTAAAAGCATCACCCTCACCGCCAAGGATAAAATCTGTTTTCAGGCAGAAACCATCTGCGATCCCGATCACTGCGACTACGCCCGGGGTCATTTCGACCGGGTTAACGCCGCCATTCTTGATATCCTGGCGCAGGAAAACCGCTTGACCCGGCCGATCATTGAAAGCTATGCTCACAAGCATCAGGTCTGCCCCTTTGAATTCTCCCTCGATTTAACACTCTTTAGTGACTGCGTAATCTGTGATTACAATTATGTCTTTGACCCCCGGGTTTACCTCAAGCGGTTCTTTACCGATAACGGGGGCGACTACACCTTTCTAATTGATGAGGCCCACAATCTGGTCGACCGGGCTCGGTCGATGTTTTCGGCGGCGCTTTATAAAAAACCGATTCTGGAGCTAAAGCGCTTGTTTAAGGATCGTGATCCCGGTATCGCCAAGGCTCTAGGCAAGCTCAATGCCCATATGATTGGCCTGCGGAAACTGGCTGAAGCCAACCAGTATTATCGCCAGCCGGAAGCTCCCAAAGATTTTTTTTCGTTGTTGATGCAGTTTATTCATCTGGCCGAAGCATGGCTGGTAAAAAACGAGGGCAACGAATCCCACGAACAGCTGCTAGAACTGTATTTCAACGCCTTGACCTTTATGCGCACCGCCGAATTTTACGATCACCGCTATCTGACCTATGTTGAAAACAGCAACGGCGATACCAAGATAAAACTCTTTTGTCTCGACCCCTCCCACCTGCTGGGCGAAGCGATCAAACGCGGGCGGGCGGCGATCTTTTTTTCTGCCACCCTGTCCCCGCTGGACTATTTTGCAGAAATTCTGGGCGGTAACCCCGACAGCTATAAGATCAGCCTGCCCTCGCCCTTTGATGTTAAAAACCGGGAACTACTGATTGACGATACCATTTCAACCACCTTCCGGAACCGCGAAAAAACCTACCCTGTCATTGCCGACCGGATTAAAACGGTGCTGGCGCAACACCCCGGCAACTATCTGGTCTATTTTCCCTCCTATAAATATCTAAACGCGGTATTTGAGATTTTTAGCGAAACCTACCCCGAGATCATCACAATCCGGCAAACCCCGGAAATGAACGAGGATGACCGGGAGCTGTTCCTGGGTCAGTTCCGGCCGGAACCCGGCACTACCCCGGCCGGGATGCTGGGCTTCGGCGTACTAGGCGGGATCTTTTCCGAAGGCGTGGATTTAAAAAACGAGGGCCTGATCGGCGCCATTATTGTCGGGGTGGGTTTGCCACAGATCTGTTTTGAGCGCAATATCATCCGCGATTATTTCAATCAAAAGAACCACGCCGGTTATGAATATTCCTATCTCTACCCCGGCATGAACAAGGTGCTTCAGGCCGCCGGACGAGTGATTAGGACCGAGACCGACCGTGGCGTGATCGTCCTCATCGATGAGCGCTTTGGTAGCTCCAGCTATCGCCAACTGTTTCCCCGGGAATGGTTTCCTCATCGCCAGATCCGGTCTGAGGCGGATTTGAAAAAATCCTTGCAAGATTTTTGGAGCCAATCGTAATGCTGGCGTGATCACCCAAAAACAAAAAAACATCTGCCGGGGAAAACCAGTAGATGTTTTTACTTTATTTTTAGTGAATTTTTTATCAAAGCAGCGGTAAGATTTGATTTCGGTTTTGATTGAGCTAGGACTTTTCCTTGCCCTCGACAAACCACTTGGGTTCTTCATAATAGAGGCAGACTTCTTTATTCTGAATCCGGCAGGTATAGCGAATTCCCTGTCCGCCGACCTTCAGGGAAACCCCCGGGCGCATATCCAGAACCCGGTCGATTATAAAAACCCGACCGTCTTCCCATAAAACCTTCAAGGGAATAATTTTTCCATCTTCTTCGAATTTTGCAATTACCTGGACAAATTTTTTTATCGCCATTCTCTAACATCTCCTTTAAAAATATCCAATCGGATGAATGATGTGATCTTTTTTGGGGTCCAGGCCACTCATCTGATCTCCGATCGTCACAGCCCGCCGCAGTGCCAGATTACCAAAACGCTTACGTAATTGATCGACAGTCTCATCAAGCCGGGCTTGCCGCACCCGGATAATCTCATTACTAAACAGATCCAGCTGAATCGGGGTTGAGTCGGGCACCAAATCGGTGACGCGAACCCCCATCGAGCGGATATCTGAGCTGAAATCATAATTATTTTCAAACAGTGCAATGGCCGCTTCCGCTATTTCCCGGGTTAGATCCGATGGCTTGGCCAGTTTCACTTGCCGGGTGAAACTGTGCAATTCTTTGTTCCTTACATGGATCGCCACAGTCAGGCAATAGCAACCGGTTTCCCGTAACCGCATCGCTACACTTTCAGTCAGCATATAGATGATCAATTTGACATCCTTCAGGTCTTTTAAATCCCGGGGAGTGGTGATGCTGTTACCAATGCTTTTGAGGATCCGTTCGTTGCCGTTATAATGCTCGTCAAAAGATTTGACAGGGCTGTCATCTTGGCCATTGGCAAACCGCCATAACACCGCTCCCATTTTGCCAAATTGAAGAACCAGAAAATCCAGGGATGTTTGGGCCAATTGTCCAATTGTATAGATGCCGTATTTGATTAGCTTTTTCTTAGTAGATCGCCCCACATAGAGGAGATCCCCGACTTCCTGCTGCCAGACAATTTTTTTATAATTATCGCGGGTAATGACGGTGATGGCATTGGGTTTCTGATAGTCCGAACCAAACTTGGCAAAGATCTTGTTCCAGGAAACCCCGATGGAAACGGTGATTCCCAACTCGTCCTGGATATCCCGACTGATTTTTTCGGCGATCACCCGGCCGCTTCCGTGAATCTGGGCACTGTTGGTAACGTCCAACCAGGCTTCGTCGAGACCGAAGGGCTCGACCTGATCGGAATAGCGGTTGTAGATTTTTCGAGCCAGCCGGGAGAAACGCAGATACAATTGATAATTGGGCGGCATCACCACCAGCTCAGGACATTTCCCCCGAGCCTGCCATAAAACTTCCCCGGTTTTAACCCCAGCTTCCTTGGCTTTCTGGTTCTTGGCCAGAATAATCCCATGGCGTTTCTCGGGGTTTCCGCCCACTGCCACCGGGAGATTTCTGATTTCGGGATGATATAAACATTCTACATTGGCATAAAAGCTGTTTATATCTGAGTGTAAAATAATTCGTTCCACGGCTCACCTTTTTATCTACCTCAATCAAATTAGTACATATGTTCTATAGTTATTTTATACCCACCGATGGCCTTTGTCAATGAATAAATTATATGACTCGCCAATTTGAAATTATTCACTACCGCCGATCTATCCCTAAAAAATGCCAGGGCATTCACTAGCTCTGGCGTTTTCGATTTGCACCGTCTCCTCTGGAATTACCCGGAAATTAAAATAGCCGGAGAAAGTTCTCCGACTATGGTTAGGCTTTATTTTAAATTAGATGGATTGGTTTGATCAGAGTTTAATTATTTTCCGGCATTGATCAGATCGAGTTCCGCGGTAATCGCTTCATAAACGCCGGGGTAGACGCTACCGGGGCCGCCCTGAGTAATGCAGGGAATGTAGTAGTGGTTGCCGCAGCGGGCGACCGCTTTGCGGACTTCAGCTCCAACGCTTTCCTGGGTCCAGTTTTCATCATCAATCAGGGAGTTGTCGATATCGCCCATAAACGAAATCTGGCCGCCATACTTTTTAATCAGCTCAGGTACATTATTGTTAGAAATACAGCCTTGCCAGATATCGATGCCCATTTCAATCATGTGGGGTACTAAATTAGCGGCATAGGAATCACTATGATGAACCACCAGCTCGACCCCGTTGGCCTTATAGAAGCCGTAGATTTTCTGATAAGCTGGAACGATAAATTCAGCAAACATTTCCGGAGCCATAAACGAATTCAGGGAGCTGCCCCAATCGTCATGATGGAAGAGACAGTCGGGTTTGTAATATTTGATCAGTTCAGCGGCATAGCGAAGTTCATATTCGACGATGTAGTCAATCAGGGCATGCATTTCTTCGGGTTCTTCATAAAAGGCCATCAGACAATCTTCCATTCCCATTAAATGATGACATTGTTCAAAGACGCCAGGGGCGACAAAGATGGTAGCAAAGACTTCGTTGCGGTCAATCGCTTCAACGGCCGGTAAAAACGGCGCCCAGGCTTCGGCTGGCAAGTCTGTTTTAGGTGCCTTAACAACGTCCCGCCATTTGGTGATATCCTGGAGAACCTTGTGTTCCTTGTCGTGTAAGGGAAATCCTCCGGGGGTGCCGGCTGGCCAGGCAAAGGTAATGCCCCAGGCATTTTTGACCGGTTCACCACCGGGCATAGGCATGCTGCCCTGGCCGGTAATTGGATCACCCATGATCATTCCGTAAATGGCATCCGTACACACAAAGGCCTCATACTGATTGACAAAGCGGTCCGGATTGCCACCTTTAATCGTTTCCAGTAGGTTCTGTCGTTTCGTAAGCATAAATCATTTCCTCCTATCAAATATTGGTGATATACATTTTAAATGCGTGTATATTTGTAAAATTAATTATATCATCAGTTTTAATGCATTACAAGCATTACTTAACCGGTTAAACTTATATCTTTGATGTCGTTATCATCGGCTTTATAATGGTGTTTCACAAATCCTTCTTTGAATCAGGCGCTTCCTGACCCAAAGGGGCATTATGCCCGTATTCTATTATTTTAAATATAATTAAGAAAATCACCCGGGTTGACTATTCGACCTTTGACCGGATCTGCTTTTTAATAATCGTATGTGATCAGATTTTCTTTGCTGCTATTTTCTTTGCTGCTATTTTCTTTGATATTCTTTTCGATTACATCCTTAATGAACACCGTCACCAGAGCCGGATCAAATTGACTGCCAGCATGGCGCTTTAGCTCGTCAATGGCTTCCTGCTCCGTCATTGCCTGACGATAAGAGCGATCCTGGGTCATCGCATCGTAGGCATCTACAATCGCCAGAATCCGGGCTAATAAGGGGATTTCCTCGGCTTTGAGACCCTGTGGATAGCCATTACCATCCCAGCGTTCATGGTGACAGAGAATATATTCAGAGATCTTACGCAGTTCTGGCACCGTCTGGGCAATCCGATAGCCAACCTCGGGATGCTTTTTGATTTCTGCCCATTCGTCATCGGTTAGGGGGGTGTTTTTCAGGAGCAGCTTGCTGTCGATACTGATTTTGCCGATATCGTGGAGGGTGGCCACCAGTTCTAGGGACACCAGCTCCTCCTGATCCAATTCCAATACCTGACCCAGCTGCTTAGCCAGATCGGCCATCCGCTCAGCGTGTTCCTCGGTTTCATTGCTTTTTTCAAACAGGGTGGTCTTAATCGAATTCATCACGGCCGAATGAAAGCTCTTATATTCCAACAGCTTTTTCCGGTACATTGATTCCTCGGCCAGTTTAAATATTTTTTCAAAGGATTCATGTTCATTAGCCTTGGTGGCAAAGCCAAGCGCGATGCTGGTCACGATCAGTTCATTGTCCAGCTTGTAGCCTTCATCACAGGATTTTTTAATTTTTTCAACCAGAACCCCGGCTTCCCGATAGGTGGTCTGGGGCAACAGCATGACAAACTCATCCCCGCCGGTGCGCACCAGCATATCTTGTGGCCGGGCACAGTCTTTCATGATCTTGCCGATGCTGATTAACAGTTTGTCCCCTTCGCCGTGGCCAAAGGCATCATTGATCAGTTTAAGCCCATTGATATCTCCGATAATCATTGACAAAGGTAGATAATCGGGATGATCCAGCCGCTGTCGTTCCGCTTCGTAATAACTGCGGTTATGGAGCCCGGTGAGAATGTCGTGCTGGCTTAGATAGAGGATCTCAGCTTCATTTTTCTTGCGATCGGTAATATCCCGGCTGATCCCAATTAAGCCCAGGTTCTCTCCGTTTTGATCATAATAGGGGGTTTTTAGGGTTTCCAGATAAACTTTTCGACCATCCGGATAGGTAACCAGTTCCTCGTTTCGGCGGGACTTTTTTTCGCGCATCATGATCTCATCCATGGTTCGAAACAGGGTCGCCGTTTCCTGGTCAAAGAGATCCGCATCAGTAAGACCCATCAATTCATCCATAGTTTTACCGGCAAAAGCTTCAAATGCTTTGTTGCAGCCTAAATAAACGCTCTTATGATCTTTATAAAAAACCAGATCCGGAACAGAGTCCAGCAGTGACCGCAATAGCGATTCTTTTTTTTGATATTCATAATAAAGGTTTTTATAGTTTTCCCTGCTTTCCAATAGATTTTTTTCGGCTTCCCGGTTTTTCAAGCCTTGGAACATCACCAGGCACAGCAGCATGGATCCCAGGGGATAGATAATCAGCACCGGCAGTGTGATCGCCTGGAGAACTCCAACCCCCTGTTGGTTAGGCAGGGTCAGCATGTCGGCCAGCATGACGAGATGGATCAGCACCCCAAACAGGTACAGCTCCGGCCAGACCTTGTGAGGCTTTTTCAGGATCGCGGGCATCCGGTAGCGATACCAGATCAGGCCAATTGTGGCAGAGGTCATCGTCACCAGCACCCCGGTGAGGGCTCCGCCGCCGCCTAAATAAATCCGATAGGCCGAGATCATCAGGGCGGCAATGATGGTGGGTAGATAGCCCAAAAAGAGTCCGGAAACACTGATCAAAATGGATCGGGTATCAAAGATTATACCATTTGAAAAGCTGACGGTATTCATCATCAGCAGAATCCCCACCCCACCCAGGAAAATACCAAGAACAACCTCCAGCCATTTTTTCCGGCTGTTGATGCGGATAAAAAAAGATTATAAACAATGCTGATCGAAAGCAGCAGGGCCGTATTGAATAACAGATCCTTGATCAGTTCAGCTGACATGGTCTCACCTCTTTTCGAGTTGGGCTTTATGATTGTTATTATACCCGCTTCAGATGGTTTAATCCATGTGTTTTAATGAACCGCAACTATAAAAAAGATTGATCGTGACAGTCCTAGCCACGATCAATCTTTTATCACATGAAACGGGGACGTTTCTGTCATATCGTTTGTAATAACCTAAGGCTATCACAAAGAAAACTGCTCTTCTTATCCTTTGGAAACGCTCGTGCTTTCCTCAATCTCCCGCTGTTTCTTTTTTGTTAACTTCTTCAGTACTGTCTGATAAGCTAATTGAATACAATCAATTAAAACCGCCTCTGGCACATTACCATCAAGCATAATTGAATTCCAATGCTGTTTGTTCATATAATATCCGGGAATAATATCCAGATACCGTGAGCGAAGAATTTCACCGTCACCGGGTGGCAGTTTGACTGTCAATAATGAGTCTCCAACCTTATTTTCGCCACGCATGGCAAACATCACATCCCCTACAAAGTATCGAACCGCATCCCATTCGTGTTGATAATCCCGGGATGTGCCGGGCAAAATTGACACTGTTTTTTCAATTAGTTCATCCCATTTTTCACAAGGTTTCATCTTGTCTCCTTCCAAGTTTTTAGGGTATTAGGATTCATCTTAATACCTGTTATCTTCTCGATTATACTCGAAAATCATGCGTTTATCGATATTCTGAATGGTTTTTTCAATAATATCTAGATTATACACGAACTTAACCAAGCCTATGTGATTCAATCACATAAATAAATTCATAACCATGCTATACTAATAATACAAGATACTGTCTGGTATTGGAATTGATTATAAAAAATTTACTAACCCTAGACGGGGTTCAAATTTAATCCAGCGATGAATAATCGAAAAGAAGTGGAGGTATCTGATATGAAAAATTCAACCCTTGTTATTCTTGGGGTAAGCTTAGCTACGGTCTTGTTGATTCTGATTGGCATGATCGGCTATATTATATTTTTGCTGTCAAATAACGGCAGTTCTCAGCAAAACTTTCAAAACAGATCCGGCGGGATGATGGGTTCCGAGATAATGGGTTCAGGAATGATGAATTCGGGCATGATGCATGCTACAATCGAAAGTGAACATGATTTTTTAGTACATATGATTGCCCATCATGAGGAAGCGGTGGCATCCGCCACGATCCTTAAAGAAAAGACTGACCGTAACGAGATGAAAAATTTCGCTGACGATATTATCAAAACCCAGACAGCGGAAATCGAACAAATGAAGATCTGGCTCGAAATCTGGTATCCCAACCAGGATCATCAGGTTAATTACCAGCCAATGATGCGGGATCTTACCGGTCTTCAGGGTGATGCCCTGGATCAGGCCTTCCTGCAAGATATGATTTTCCATCATATGGATGCGGTGATGATGTCCCAACAACTGATCACCAGCGGATATGCCGACCATCAGGAAATTATTCCTTTTGCCGAAACCATCCGCGATACCCAGCGTAATGAAATTCATATGATGCGTAATTGGTTAGCCGAATGGTTCTAGTCCTATCTTCTATTTCCATTGTACAAACTTAGCTTGAATTAACCGAAATAACTCCAGAACAGGGCTATACATTAACAAAGCCATTCTCCCTTGGGCGAATGGCTTTGTTTTCGGTTCTTATCGATTTTCCTGAACAAATTTGATCATCCCACTGACATCGCAATGACCCGCATAGCAGTGCGCACTGGTTCGAAGCATCCCCTGGACAATCAGGTAGACCGGCTACTGCTGTCTGTTGCCGGGTCAAAATTCGCTTGTCCAGCTTGCCCCGCCTAGCCCATCCCATTAGCCGCATTCAAAAAGCGTCGTTGATAGGAAACAACCTGATTGGCGCTGGTAAAACGAGCCAGATATCGAGGCTCAGCCGTTACCACCACCCGTCCAGCCATATCGCTATATTCATTGGTCGACAGCAAGCGATCGATGTCCGGGTAGTTGTCATTGCCATCGATGCTGCAAACAATCAGGCGGGTGTCCGGCAGATTGCTCTCGCGCAGCAACCGCAAATTTTGTCGCACTGCATCCAATCCATCCGCTCCTTCGTGCGTCCTGAATTGCCGGTGTTTTAAAATGCTTTCAGCTTCGTTAAAGACGGTATCAAGATCCATATTTGCTTGATTTCCTGGCAAATAATCCTTATCCACCATAAATTCCCGTAACTGTTCGAGATATTTTTTATCGGCGGTGTTCTGATACAATTTAAGATAATGATCGATCGTCTTCGACTGGATCAAACGATGGCGGATGAAACTGTTAATAAAATATGGCCGAGCCTGAAGCGCCAGCGCAGCCTGCCAGGGTTCAAACATCAGGGTGAAATTGACCCGGAAACCGTGTTCCCGTAGCAGCAGTGCCAGTCGATGACCCCTAAAAGCATCCTCAGTAGCAGGGCTATTGTAGTGCATATTGAGTCGCTTGTCGCCCGCGAGCAAGTTACCCACATTACTAGCATTGACCACTCCAGTATGGGGCACCTTGATGACTACCCGATATTCGCTGAGCATTTCCCTGAACTTCTCAGCCTCTTCTAACAGTTCACTGTCACTTTTCCCGAAAGGATCGTTAAGTTCCACACTGATATCTGCGCCGGAACCAAGAATCCGGCCGATTTCCGCCATCACCTCATCCCGGGTCTTAAAATGATTCCCCACATTGGCATCGGGATTGTTGATGAATAAATCATAAATGATTCCCGGATTACAAGTCAGGTTGGCGATATAATCCCTAATTGGGGCAATCTCGTAGGGATTGGCACTATCAGCGGAAAACAAGACTTTGGTGGGTCTGAGGCAATTGTTTTTATCATAGCTGATATCCCGAACCAGATCCACTCGTAAAACCCGTTCTGCAAAGCTCAAAACGACCTTAAATCCCGCTGGGATTTCTTGCTCCGGCACGGGAAAGGTTTCAATCACCTTCCGGAACGCCCTGGTAACCCCAATTCGATCCGCCCGTCCGCTTAACTGAGAAATTTCTGCGAATGTCAGCGGTAAATTTTTTACCCGCGCGAGCAGCGACTCTTCGCCGCTGACTCCGGGCAAACCCAGATCATTGATAGTCCAATTGATATTCATAATTTCTCCTTTGCGTGTGAACATGACCAGTCCATACTATGCTATTTTTTAAAAATGCATGGGAGCAACAAGTTTGTAACTCCACATGCAAAGAGCCTTTTCAATCTTCAAGAAAGGCTGGTACCATTCCGATTTCACGCATGATCGGCAGTGCCGAGATGATTTCCGGTGCTGCTCGAGTTCCAATGAGATCTGCTCCCGCCAAAATAAAGGCGTATGCATTCTGAGGCCGCGGAAATTTCACCCCCGAAACCTTGAGCTTAACCGGTGTGCCTGCACATGCTTTCTTGGCGATCAGAAATTGTTCCATACTCGGCCCTTCAAACTGACCGGTGGCGGTTTTCATATAATCAATTTTGCATTCCACCAGCAGCTCACAGGCAATTTTTATTTCATCATCACTTAAAAAAGCCATATCCAGAATACCTTTAGTAAGCACCTGATCACCAGCTGCTCCCTTGAACCGTTTAAGCTCATCCCGAACTACCGCCAGATTGTGATCCTTCAAGGCGCCCAAATTCAGACACATATCAATCGATTTGGCTCCCAATTGAACCGCTTCCTTGGCTTCGAATTCCTTTGTTTGCGGGGTTGCACTACCCCAGGCAAAGTTAATCCCGCAGGCCGGCAAGACATCGGATCCGGCTAAGGCATCAACCAGCACCGGCACCCAGAAAGGGCTGGAGACATACATTGCAGCACAATTCCATGTTCTTGCTTCTGCTGCGCCATCCAGAACTTTCTGTGTGGTTGTATCTTTGGGAAGAATTGCATAGTCAAACAACTTCCCCATGCTTTTTTGATCCATTTTTGATAAATCTACCATTTTTTTCTCCCTTTCTATCAGACTTTCGTTTAAAGCTGGATGGACTGAGACCCGGAGGCCTGAAAATCCATCTGTCCGGCTTATCTTTAACGGAATCAAAGGCTACCCGCTAATTTGTGACAATCAAACCGGTTAACAGTTTTTAGAAGAATCTCCCATTTAAGGCGTCGTAGACATCGTTAAAACGTTTATAAGCTTTATCATAGGCTTCAAAATTAGATGGATTCGGCATAAAGGTCTGTGAAATTTTAACCGCGCGATCCACCGCTTCGTGGGGATTCTGATAGGCACCAACTCCGATTCCGGCATACAAAGCCGCTCCCAGACAGCCGGTTTCACTGGTTGAAAGCAGGAGAATCGGTTGTTTTGTGATATCCGATAGCATCTGACTCCACATAGGAGATTTGGCAGCCCCTCCGGTCAGGCGAATGCCATTGAGCTTGATGCCGGCTTCCATTTCGGCATTGATGATGTCGTACATTTCATAACAGATGCCTTCCATCACTGCCCGAGCCATGTCCGCCTTGGTGGTTCCCAGACTCATCCCGATAAAGGTGGCCCGAGCCTTATCATTGAGTTTCGCCCCGGAAACCCCCTGGAGATAAGGCAGGAAGGTAATCCCGTTGGCTCCGATCGGTGAACATTCAATTTCCTGATTAATCAGTACATAGGGATCGATTTTGGTCAATTGACCAGAGAATTTTTCCAGATCGCAAAAAGTATCCCGAAACCAGCGATACGCCGAGGCTGAGGTATTGGCAAAGGCTTCAATGGTAAAGTTACCCACACCATGATTCCCCTTGACCACCAGACGGGCTTTAGGGTCACGGATTGATTTGTCGGAGATAACAAAACAGGAACCGAAGGTACCCATAACCATGACGGCGGTACCATCATCGACCCCGCCCGAACCAAAGGTATTACAGTTTTGATCGTGGGCGCCGATGGAAATCGGGGTTCCTTCAGCCAAGCCAGTTTTTTCGGCCACTTCGGCAGTAATATGACCCACCACTTTTCCAGGTTCGGAGACAATTTTTGCCCGTTTACTTAAGGGAATCCCCAATAGGTCATGGTGTTTCTGGGACCATTCGGCCTTGTCGATGTCCATCATCCCTTCCCGGCTGGCCGAGGAATAATCGGTATAGTAGCCATCAGCCCCCAATTCCTTGAGGAAGTAATCTTGATGGGTGGAGAACATCGCTGTTTTTTCCCAGTTTTCTGGTTCATTTTGTTTGAGCCAGACCAGCTTGGCCACACTGAAGCACATTCCCAGCGGATCTCCTGTGATTTTATAATGTTCCTCCCGGGAAATCTGTTCTTCCAGCCAGCAGATTTCCTGGCTCCCGCCGCGGAGATCCTGCCATCCCACAAAGGGACGCAACAGTTTTCCGTTTTCGTCGAGTAAACCGATGACGGATCCCTGAGAGGACAACCCCACCCCAATGATTTCGCTAGGATCGACTTTAGATTTACTGATCGCATCTTTACAAGTGGCAAATAAAGCTGGGGTTATGTCTTCTGGAATTTGTTCCACCCAACCTTCTTTGGGGTAATAACAGGGATACTCCCGATAGTCGCTAGCCATCAAATTTCCTTCTAGATCAAAAACGCATACCTTACAACCCGTCGTACCAGCATCCATACCAACTAAATACTTTCCCATGATACTCTCCTTTTTTAGTCTTCTTTATGCTCCGGACACAAGCCACATCTGCGCATGTCCGCCACCGCATCCAATATTTCGGCTGCTCCCTGAGTTCCGATTAACTCTGCTCCGGCAGCGAAAAATGCAAAGGCATTCTGGGGACGTGGCACCTTGACCCCGGCTACCTTCACCTTTGTATTTGTTCCTTCAAGGGCATCCACCATCAGTAACACATCTGAGACAGATGGCCCGGCATACTGACCAGTGGATGTTTTTACCCAATCAATTCCGGCTTCTGCCACCAGTTTTGTTGCTGTGACAATCTCGTCTTTGGTCAGCAGACAGGTTTCAATGATCATTTTCGTTATAACCGAACCAGCAGCTTTCTTGTAGTCTCTAAATTCCTGCAATACCTCATCGTACTTCTTATCTTTAAGTGCCCCAACATTCATGCAATTATCTAGCACCGTTGCTCCCAGACGAACCGCTTCTTCGGTTTCAAAGGCTTTAACACTACTACTCTGTTGACCAAAAGGAAAACCAATGGCCGCTCCGACAAGCAAATCGGTTCCTGCCAATTCTTCCACAACCACCGGGGTCCAATAGGATGATGAAAAGCAAAAGGCCTTGGCATTGTATTTGATGGCATCTCGGCAGGCCTGTCGAATCTGCGGTTCCGTCGAGTTTTTCGGAAGCAGCGAATAATCAAATAGCTTACCCATGTCCCATTTTGTCATTCTTGATAAATCAATCATTTCTTAATTCCTCGTTTTGTATTCGTTTACAACGCGTATGCTGGAACCACCCCGATTTCCCGCATGGTATCCAAAGCGTCGATGATTTCTGGTGCAGACCGGGAACCAATCAGTTCAGCGCCGGCCATCAGAAAGACATAGGCATTTTGCGCTCGTGGAAATTTTACTCCCGAGACCTTTACCTTGGTTTGGGAATCCTTCAAAGTGTTCACCATCATGCGAACCTGTTCCAATGACATTCCGTTGTACTGTCCCGATGATGATTTAGCCCAATCGATTTCTGCTTCTTCAATAAGTTGACAAGCCGTTTTGATTTCTTCATCAGTGAGCATTTCAGCTTCGATGATCATTTTTGTCACGACCGGACCAGCGGCCTTCTTGTAGTCTTTAAATTCCTGAAGAATTTCTTTGTATTTTTTGTCTTTTAGTGCGCCCACATTCATACAATTGTCGAGCACCGTCGCTCCCCAGCGAACCGCTTCTTCGGCTTCAAAAGCCTTGACGGCACTACTCTGTTGACCAAACGGAAAGCCGATACCAGCCCCGACTAGTAAATCCGTTCCCCTGAGTTCTTCCGCCACCACCTTTGTCCAGTAGGATGAAGAAAAGCAAAAGGCTTTGCAATTATATTTAATTGCCACCTTGCATTCACCTCGGATGGTTTCCTCCGTAGTATCTTTTGGCAAAATGGCATAATCAAAGCATTTTCCCAGATCCCATTTTGTCATTTTTGTGAAATCAATCATATAATCCCCCCATTTCTAATTCTTCAGAACACCTTTGCACTGCATGTTAGACTAGTCATGACTGGTATTATTCTTATTGTAACTAGATATGACTAGTATGTCAAGCGAATTGTTACCCTTGTTTCAATAAAAAAAGCACTGAAGCTCCGTGTTAATCGGATTTCAGCGCTTTTTCCATCTGGATAATTATGGTTTAGAAACAATTCTTATATTCAAATTTTAGTTTAATCTTATCACCGCGAAAAACCACCTTGGAGTATTCATAGGGTGTATCATGCTGATCATAGAGCACATCTTCAAGAACCAGGAGCGGATAACCGGGCTCCACCTCAAAGAGGGTGCTTTCCGTTTCAGTGGCTGTTGCTGATTCCAGGGTTTCGATAACCCGCAGTGGCTTTAAGCCCCGTTGCTGTTCAAGCAGCACACAGAGTTGTTCGCGCTCCAGGATATTATTTTCCAAATTTGCACAAAGAGCCACCGGTATATAGGAATAGTGCAGACTGATTGGCTGTCCCTTTAAAAAACGCAGGCGCCGTATTTGGACAATTGGGGTTCCCGCTGGACAACTTAAACGTCGACTGATCCGGCCTTCAGCTGCCACCGTTTCAATTCCTAGTACTTCTGTTGATATTTCGTAACCCATCCGCTCCAATTGTTCTCGAAATCCCATGTATGCCAGCGATTCGGTTTCAATTTTGGCATCAGCTACGAAGGTTCCTTTTCCTGGCACCCGGTAAAGCAATCCATCCCGAACCAGCTGTGAGCAAGCCGAGCGAATCGTCATCCGACTGACACCAAACATTTTGTTGAGCTCACTCTCCGATGGAATGGCCGTATGGGGCTTCCATTCACCACCCTCAATTTTATTGCGGATTAATTCCTCTAACTGAACATACAATGGTTTGGGATTTTTTCTTCTGATATTTTCCATGACTTCTCCTCTATTTTTACGTTCCATCCGTTCTGATACAACTTTATTATTTAATCCTGCTCTAAACCACTGCCTAATAAAAGTATAACGCTTATACAATTGTCAGTCTATCCATGTGATGCAGTGGAACCAGATCAATTTCACGCATCTGATCAAAAGTTCTGCAACAGTAGACACTGTTATTACGCATGATCATAACTAGCTATAACTAGTATACTCCCGTGATGATATAAAGTCAAGATACTTAATTTAAATAGGCTGAAAGCCAGATTAAACGTCGCAAAAGCCATTCTCCTAAATGGAGAATGGCTTTACTTATTTGTTCTGCTATCAATCAATGGCGTGTTTTTGCAGATAATTGATCCTGACGCCGTTTCACGTTAACTATAAGTGCAATAACGCCTTAATCTTTCGGTCGGTTCACATCAGTAATAAACTTAACTGATTTTCTTACTGCTCGACTTCTGAGGTTTTATCATCTACAACATCTTCTAGAATTGTATCATCTAATCTTGCTTCATTGATCATCAATACTATTTTATCAGCTTCTATTTCTGTTTCAATTCCATCAGGATAATTGATATCACCGACGCAAATTTTGTCATCCAAATTAAGATCCGTTACATCGATTTCAAGATAATCAGGAATATCCTGCGGTAATCCAGTTACAAGTATTTTGTCCATTTGCTGAACAATATGAAGTTTTTTTAATTCCATTGCTTCCTTGCCAACGATTCTAATATTAAGATCGAACTTAATTGGTTCGGTAATTGAGACCTGCTGAAAAACAACATTTAAAAGATCATTCTTTATTGGCGAATACTGCATCTCTTTGATCATTACCGGAAATGATTCTTGCCCCTCAAGATCGAGAGTAAATAAATAGTTTTTTCCATACTTAAATACGTTTTTCATCAATTCATCTTTTTTAATTTTTACTGAAACTGATTCGAGACCTTTTCTATTAATGGCTCCAGGGATATAACCTATTTTTCTTAGTTTTTTACCTGCATTGCCACTCATTTGCTCTCTTTTGTCAATCGCAATTGTTACTTTTTCATTCATTTTCTTTTCTCCTCTCTTGATAAACTCTCACATAATATTATTTGGGTTATTCTCTTTGAAAAATTTCAATTAAAACCCTGACGAACTATTCTTTTTAGTGTTTTTTTATTATGTTTTATTAATTATACCAAATAAATGAATCAATATCAAGTTTTTTAAGAAAAATTCAACAGAAAGCCTGACATTCCCTGCATATGCTTCTTCTAAAAGCAGAAGTGGTCAACGATGGCGCCGAAGTGTTTGAATATTTTTGCTATCAGGGGAATTTTGCCAACCGGGAGAGTGGTAATCCGGTGGTGATAATTCTGGATCTCAAGCTTCCCAAAGTGGACGGCCTTGAAGTATTGAAGCAAATCAAGAGCGAACCAAAATTACATCTGATTCCGGTTGTGATATTAACCTCTTAAAATGAAGAATTAGGGACAAAGGTTATCAGCTCTGATGCCCGGCCATCGCAAAACTATAAGAGCAGAGTACGGATGGCTATTTTGGCGAGCTGTTTTTTCAATCGAAGCTAGTCTGATGAAGATGCAATACCATAGGATAATTGACATCAAAAAAATGGAACCAGCGTTGTGGGGTTTAAATCCATGATAATTTTTTTAATCCGCAGTCCTTATTATCTGGTGTCCGACTGTAAAAAGTCCAGGCTGGTTAAACCGATTGACGGGTTAACCGTTTAATTTTTCAATGCGGCGATTTTTTCATCCCGATTCATCAGATAGCCGCTGATGGGCTGTTTTCGCACCTCAATTCAAACAAAAAAAAGCTTTTAATCCGTAAAATACGGATCAAAAGCTTTTTTGACTTAATACTTATCCATTTCATCCAAGCTAATATTAATTTCAGTTGTGGAACTTAAATTTTGTGCCATTCCTTTTTCGCTGGTATTTTTGCTGGTGCTTATTTTTGACTGTCCCCCCGATTTAAGCTTAAAAGCCCCAACCATTTGTTTGAGCATTTCAGCTTGACCGGAAAGTTCTTCACTGGCTGCCGCACTTTCTTCGGCAGTGGCTGAATTCGTTTGAACGACCTGAGAAACCTGCTCGATCCCCTGGTTGATTTGAGCAATCTCGGAAGCCTGATCATTAGAAGCTCGGGCAATTTCTGCCACTAAACCGGTAACCTTTTCGATTTCAGTTAAAATATCTTTTAAACTATCTGCTGTTTCATCGGCAATTTTCGTCCCCGCTTCGACTTTGTAAATGGAACCTTCAATCAGGCCGGTGGTTTCCTTGGCTGCTTCGGCACTTCTTGCTGCCAGGGTGCGCACTTCTTCAGCGACCACTGCAAAACCTTTGCCGTGCTGGCCAGCACGGGCTGCTTCGACGGCCGCATTAAGCGCTAAAATATTGGTCTGGAAGGCAATATCGTCAATCACTTTAATAATTTTAGAGATATTATTGGACGAATCATTGATGTCCACCATTGCAGTAACCATTTTTTTCATTTGCATGTTGCCAACTTCAGCATTGGTTCGGACGGTTCTGGCCAATTCGTTGGCCTGATTGGCATTGATGGCGTTTTTCTTGGTTTCATCGGCCACTTCTTCAATCGAAGCGGTTAGTTCCTGGATCGAACTAGCCTGTTCGGTGGTGCCCTGGGACAAGGCCTGACCGCCATCAGAGATCTGCTGTGAACCGATTTCCACCTGACCGGCGGCAATGTTGATGTCACTCATGACATCATTGAGGGACGCGATAATCACGTTGATCGCATTCGAAATTTTGATAAAATCGCCACGGTATTCGCGAGCATTGTCAATATCCAAATTCTTCTCGGCTAGTTGCTCCATTTTGGTTGATATTTCACCAATGATCGCATCGAGACGGGTGGCCGTATTGTTGACTGATTCCTTCAAACGATTAAAATCGCCCTGATACGATCCCGTTACTAAGACCTGGAGGTTTCCGTTTGAGATGGCTTCCATCACGGTCATAACCTCGTTTGTTGGTTTGGCGACTTCAACCAGAATATCATTCATGCCGCTGACCAGTTCTTTCCAAGCGCCGCTGAATTTATCAGTATCTGCCTGAGTGGTTAAATGTCCTTCAATGGCTGCCTGGGTCAGCAAACCGGCATCTTCAATCATGGTGTTTACCGCATCTATTAATGTATTGAGATTGTTCTTAAGATCATTAAAGTCGCCTTTGTAGGCATCGGTAATCATTGGCGGAATATCACCCTTGCTGATCCGATCAATATATGTTGCCGCACCTTGTAGCGGACCGACCATGGCATCTAGAGTATCATTAATCCCTTCAATAATTCTAGCAAAATCGCCGTCATGTTTACCGGCATCGGCCCGGATATCCAATCTTCCTTCGATACCGGCGCTCTTTAACATCTCGGTATCTTCAAACAGGGCGTTTACTGCATCAATTAATGTATTGAGATTGTTGATCAGTTCGTTAAAATCTCCATTGTAGGACTCCGTTATTTTGGCTGGTATGTGACCCTTACTGATCCGGTTAATATAGTCAGCGGCCACGTCAAGTGGTCCTACCACAGCATCCAGCGTTGCATTAATACCCTGAACAATTTCTTTAAAACCACCATCAAAGTTATCAGCTTTGCCGCGAGTCTTTAGTTGTCCCGCCACCGCTGCCTGGGAAAGCATGGTTGTCTCGGCAATCAAACCACGGATGGTTTCAATGGTCAATTTCAAAGCCGGGGCAATTTCATCTTCGGGATCGCGAACTTCAATATTAGCGGAGACATCCCCGGCCGCGATCTGGTTCATCGTCCCGATGACGACGTTCTGCAGATCATCGGCAAGCTGATTCATCGATGCTGACATTTCACCAATTTCATCCTTACTGTCAATTTTTAGCCGCATCCCTAAATGTCCGATGGTTATTTCTTTGATCATCTGATTGACTGCGATAATCGGTTTTGTTATTTTTCGGGCTAATAAATAGGCTGCCACACCGCCGATTAACAGAATCACGGTAGCGATAATCAGAATAATATTGCGCAAATTATTCATTGCCGCTAAAACATCACTTTCATATTTAGCAACAATCAGGCTCCAGTCGGTCCCGGGAATCGGTGCTGTCGCGGCAATTTTCGTATCCCCATTCAAACCATAGGACAGCATCCCCGTTTGTGCGGTTCCTAGTTCCTTAAAGGCAAGTCCAAAGCTTTTCCAGGGTCCATTGTTTTCAATATCGGTAAAAACATTGGCCTGATCGAGAACGTTCTTTTGATCCGGATGAGCCATAATTGCCCCTTCGGAGTTGACAACAAAACCGTATTCTCTAACCCCATCACCCATGGCATTGGTGGTGTCCTCTAAAAAGGTAGGGTCTCTCCGTCCGATCACTAAGCCAATTACCTGGCCACTGTTCACAATGGGGGCTACCTCAAAAACACAGGGTGCTTTGGTTACTCTACTAATGGCCACATTGGAAATAGCTGTTTCCCCTTTAAAACCATTTTCGTACCAAAATTGCCCTTCCGATTTAAATTCACCTCCGCCGATAATATATTTAGCGTTGCCATTCATATCCATCACAGCGATGTCCTGATACCCCAAGCGTTCGACATCCCCAGTTATGGTTGTAACCTGGGTGTTCCAGTCCATGGTAGCTGTTCTTGCTCTTAGCCCAATTTCCTCCAGCGTAGATAAATTGCCCTTGATAATGGCGCCAATATGGGATGCGCCCTCGATAGCATAAGCCTGGGCATCGGCATTTGATTGTTCAGTCATTGCGATTGTCCCAAAATTGATCGCTAACAAGCCCAGAACAAGTACTGAAATAGCCAGGATTAACAATGTAAACGACAATAATTTTGTCGATAAGTGCTGTTTAAACTGATTATTGCCGGATGATATTCCCTTTTTGTTTAAAATTCCCTGGAGCACTGCTTTTTCTTTCATTGATTGACCTCTTTCATCTTTATATTTTCACAAAACCCCGATCCTCTCCATGGCAAATCTCAATGGTTTATTCACACTGCCCTGAATGATTGAAATTTTGAGATTAACTTGATTTTTTAGCGAAATTTCCGATTGTTGTCTTTATTAAAAATCTCCATTGCTTCTTCTATAAGCAATGGTTTTGCATAATAATATCCCTGGTAGGCATCAAAACAAAAATGCTTCAGACATTCTTGTTGTTGATAATTCTCCACGCCTTCAACCGTTACTTTAAGGTTCATCCCTTTTGCCAGTGACGCCATCGCATTAATGACCAGCAAGTCTTTCTGTGAATATGGCAGATTACGGATAAACGATTGATCAATTTTGATCCGATCAAACTTCAGATTGACTAACTTTTCAAACGAAGAAAAACCAGTGCCGAAATCATCAATTGATATTTTGATCCCCAGGTCACTAAGCAGGTCTATCTTCTTTTCAATCATTTCAAAATTATTAAAATAATAGGTCTCGGTTATTTCAAACTCCAATTTTTTCAGAAGGTTTTCATTCTCTTTAAATAATTGTCTGAGAAAGGGGATAAATTCTTCGTTTATTAAATCCATCACCGAAATATTAACGGCTAAATAATGGGCTTCAAAATGTTTTTTGTAACATAGCATGGTTTGCTTACACTGACGCAGCAGTTTTTTTGTTAACTGCGTGATCATCCCATCTCTTTCGGCAATTGGGATAAAGACATCGGGTGGTATGCTGCCGTATAAGGGATCATTCCAACGCATCAGTACTTCATATCCCTCTACCATTTTGCTTTCGACCGAAATAATTGGCTGGTATGCAAAAGAAATCCACTTTTCATCGGTACTGCTATGCATTGTCTG
>NZ_CAKMJU010000086.1:0-8622 GCF_927416815.1 uncultured Acetobacterium sp.
CACACCTGTTCCCATACCGAACACAGCAGTAAAGTCTTCCAGCGCCGAAAGTACTTGGTGGGCAACTGCCTGGGAGGATAGGACATTGCGGGACTTTTTTTAATGAAGCCGTGCAAAAAAACAGATATATGAACATTGATTCAAGTTCACTTGAAAATCAATGTTCATATATCTGTTTTTTTATGGGGCGAAGCCCCAAACGCAGGCGCAGCGGAGCGGAGACGGAGTTGCACGGCTTCATTTCACAGCAGTAATGTTACGAGGAGCCATCTGGCGACTGAGGCGCAGCGCGAGCTACGCCGAAGTGCCGCATGAGCGAGTAAGCCGGCAGTGATTATGAGCAGAGCGAAGCAAAGGTGCAAAAAAGAATGCAGTTGACGAGGGTTTGATCCAACTAAGGGTTAAACAAACCCGAGGAAACTACGATCCGATAAAACGAGCCATGCGGCGAAAAATATAAATAGAGCGGTGAAGGAGCAAATTTATTTGTTCTTTCACCGCTCTATTTGTATTTTTTAGGAAGGAGCCATCTGGCGACTGACGCGACGAAGGCACAGCGCGAGCTCCGCCGAAGTGCCGCTTGAGCGCGTATAACGGCAGTAATTTCAAAAATAGTTGTTGGTGGAAACAGAACCTAAATCACTGATTTAGGTTCTGTTTCCAAATTGAGGGGAAAGGAGGGTGTTTTATCTACAGTGTCTTCCAAATATTCTTTTGATATTCCAGAATCGCACGATCACTGGAAAAAAGGCCGGAGTAGGCTACGTTGCTGAGAGACATTTCAAACCATTTCTGTTTGTCTTTAAAAAGTTCGTTGATACGGTGTTGAGCTTTTGTATATGAGTCAAAGTCTTTTAAGACGAAATATGTATCATTATACAAAAGTAGCGAGTCATAGATGCTTTGGAAATTGTCTAAATGGCCAAATGTTCCGTCAATAAGTTGATTCATTATTCTCTGAACGCGATGATCATTTTCATAGATTTGAACAGAACTGTAACCGCCATGTTTTTGGAAATGTGATACCTCATCGGAGGATAATCCAAAGGTAATAATATTGTTATCACCAACGGCTTCATGGATTTCAATATTAGCTCCGTCCATGGTACCAAGAGTAATGGCGCCATTCATCATAAATTTCATATTGCCAGTACCTGAGGCTTCTTTTCCGGCGGTCGAGATCTGCTCGGAAATATTGGCAGCAGGATAGATGATTTCCCCAAGCGAGACATTGAAGTTCGCTAAAAAGACAACTTTTATTTGATCCCGGATAGCTTTGTCATTATTAACAAGATTAGCAATAGCATTGATGAACTTGATGACTTCCTTGGCAAAATAGTAACTGGGTGCCGCTTTGCCAGCAAAGATAAAGCTTTGAGGGACAATTTCAATATTAGGGTTTGCTTTTAAATGATTATATAAATGGAGAATCTGCAAGGCGTTCAGGAGTTGTCTTTTGTATTCATGAATTCGCTTGACCTGAATATCGAAAATAGATTCCGGGTTCACCGAGATATCCGTATGCTCCTTAATATAATTTGACAAATGGATTTTATTATCCAGTTTAATTTGATTAAACCGGTCGATAAAGAGTGGATCATTCTTGTAATCCATTAGCTTCTCAAGAGCAAAAAGGTTATTGATCCAATCCGTGCCGATTGATTCGATGATTAAATCTCTTAGACCGGTATTACTGTTAATCAGAAAACGTCGGGGTGTGACCCCATTTGTGACGGAATGGAAACGTTCTGGAAATAATCGATAATAGCCGTTAAAGGTTTCGTCTTTCAAGATTTTACTATGAAGCGCTGCAACACCGTTAATCGAGTGGCAACAGACAATAGCCAAATTGGCCATATTGATTTGACCATCCTGTATAATTGATAAGGAATCGATCTGCAATTCATTGAGGCCTGATTTAAGCCGCAAGTCTTCCTGGAATTGTCGGTTGATTTCTTCGATAATCATATAGATCCGTGGAAGTAGAAACTTCATCATATCCACTGGCCATTTTTCCAGCGCTTCCGGAAGTACGGTGTGGTTGGTAAAGGTCAGCGAGTTAAGCGTAAGCTTCCAGGCATCGTTCCAACTTAAACCTTCCTCATCCATAAAAATACGCATCAGTTCAGGGCCACACAAGGCCGGATGGGTATCATTGATATGGATACAGATTTTGTCGGCAAACTCATCCAGACAATTGTTATTATATCGTTTGAAGCGGGTAACCATCCGTTTTAAGCCGGCGCAGACAAAAAAATACTCTTGTTTCAAGCGCAGTTGTTTACCATCAAACTTACTATCATTGGGATATAAAATTTGAGTAATCGCTTCTGCTCCGGACTTATGGCGGACGGCATCAAGAAACTGACCCTCATTGAAGCTGGGCAAATCAAACTCTTCGACCGGTTCGGCGCTCCATAACCTAAGCGAATTCACGGTATTATTATGATAGCCTTTGATGGGAATATCGTAGGGCACCGCTAAAATCGGTTCATAATTCTCAAGAACAAAGGTCAGCACACCATTGATTTTCTCAGAACGGAGATTACCATAAAACTTAACAACAACCGACTCATTGGCTTTTCTGATTTCAAAGGGATAACCGTGCCGCAGCCAATTATCGGCGACTTCAACTTGTTCGCCGTTGATAATCTTCTGCTCAAAAAGGCCGTGCTTATAATGGATGCCATTGCCGTGAAAGGGTAAACCCAGGGTCGCAGACGATTCCAGAAAACAGGCCATTAGTCGCCCTAAACCGCCATTTCCCAAGCCTGGATCGGCCTCCTGATTGAGAATAGTCTGATAATCCAAACCTAGTTCAGTCATGGCAATTTTGACGGTTTCCTCCATATCCAGGCTATTGACATAGGATTTTAGTAGCCGGCCAATTAAAAATTCAATTGAAAACAGGTAGACCCGCTTGTGAGGAACCTCGTCATATTGTGATCTTGTTTTAGCCCATTGGGAAGCGGTTTTATCCATGACAATTTCAGCTAAAGCCTGGTACTGATCGAGTACCGATGACTCAGCAAGATATTCGCCGGAAACTTCTTCGATTTTTTTTATATATGAAGATTTAAAATCTTCAATTTCTTTCAGGCGTTGTGATGGTTTCATGAGGTTTCCTTTCAATAAACTAATTTTGATAATCAAGAATTCATTTTTAGACAAAAAAGCACTAGTCACTACTAGAATCTTTTTACCCGTTATTCCTAAAATAAAACAAAAAAGATTGCGGGTAATCGCAATCCTTTTAAGGTGGAGCGGCTAAATTATTTGACAGGTGCCAGGGGTGACCATAACAATGGCGTAAGAAAGAGGTTGCAGGACAATCGGGTTGAGCGAAATGGCTTCTCCAGAGATCAGATCCAAACCCTGACATCCGGCAAAATCGGGGTGTTTAAACAAGTGAACTGCTTTGGCATTGCGGTTAAACAGGCAAAAACAGAGGGAATCTTCATTTCGCCGTTCAAATACGAAGAGATCGTCGCTGGCTTCATAGGGCTTCCAGGAACCGTTCTGAAAGACCGCATAATCAGCGCGCAATTTTGTGATTAATTGATACCAGGAAAGGATATCCTGATCCTCATTGCCCCAAGGATAGGTTCGTCGGTTGTAGGGATCTTCAAAGCCCTGAACACCGGCCTCATCGCCATAGTATAGGCAGGGGACACCAGGGAAGGTAAACTGGATCAGACTAAGCAACTTTAGTCGTTTTACGGCGAGCGCATATTGGGTATCATCCAGCCGATAGGTGTTATGGCTATGGTTCCCCAGATGTTTATAGGCTTCACCAAGCACGTTAAGGATCCGCCGACGGTCATGGCTGCCAATCAGATTCATATTACCCATAAATTGATCTTTGGGATAATGCTCGTAAAGCGACATCATAATCCGAGCGGCCAGCTTTGAGCTTTTATCGCCTAGAACAAAGTCGATAAAGGTCTCACGGAAGGGGTAGTTCATCACGGCATCCAGCTCATATCCGGAAAAATAGCTACGCAGTTCATCATAGGCCACTTTTCGGGAGGCATCTTCCCAGACTTCACCAATTAAAATACTATCAGGATTTTCCTCGATCATCGCCTCTTTTAGACCCACGATAAAGGGATCCGGCAGTTCATCAGCGACATCCAGCCGCCAGCCCGAAGCCCCTGATTTCATCCAGTGACGAATGACGCTGTCCTTGTTTTTATAAATAAAAGCCTGGAAATTAGGATGCATCTCATTGGTGTTGGGCATTGAGTCAACTCCCCACCAACAGGTGTAGGTTTTGGGATAATCGATGAAGGTATACCAGGGATAGTAGTCGGAATCTTTCGACTGATAGGCGCCCACACCGGGATAATTCCCGTAACGATTGAAATACAAGCTGTCGTCACCAGTATGGCTGAAAACGCCGTCAAGGATAATCGCGATCCCTCGTTTTTTACATTCGGAGGCGAGCGTCTCAAAGCTTTCCTGGGTACCCAGCGCCGGGTCGATGGTCATATAATCGCCGGTATCATAGCGGTGGTTACTGCGGGATTTAAAAATCGGGTTCAGATAAAGAATGGTAATGTTTAAACTTTCCAGATAGTCGAGCTTTTCGGTGATTCCTGCCAAGGTGCCACCAAAAAAGTCCCAGTATTTAATGCCGCCGTCCTTTTCACGGAAATAGTGGGGGGTATCGTTCCAGTTGGGATGTAAGATGGCATCCCGACGGAAGTTGGCAAGATCGAAGTCGGCGCCACGATTAAAGCGATCCGGGAAGATCTGGTACATGATGCCCTGAGAATACCAGGCTGGAGACTGCCGCTTAGGATCATAAACCGTAATTTGATAGGAAGGTGGTTTTGTTTCATAGATTCGGCCTTCACCACCTAGATGGTCATGCAGGGTGCCATAGGCATAGGCTCGGTTCCGGGAGCAAAAACTGAAATCATACCAGAGGATCCCGGGAATCACCGGCATATCCAGGGTGACCTCCCAAAAATTGGACTCCCGGGATTTGATCATGGGGTGCAAAATTTCCTGGTCATTAAAACAAGTCCGTAACTTTAACTTTTCAATTTCGGTAGCATAAACCCGCAAGGTGACAGCACTGCCAATTGGCAGTGCTCCAAAGGGTTTGCGAAATTCCAGTTCCCATGAATGATGACGAAATTTCATAAGCTTATCACTCCATCAATTTTTTATAATATGAAAGGTAAACATCGGCTGATTGTTTCCAGTCAAAATGGCTGTTATAGCAATTTTTAACCAGTTTTTTAAAATCTGCCGGAGCGTTGTGATATAGCGACACGGCATCCTGGATTGTGAAAAGCATGTCGTGGGCATTATAGGTTGCGAAGCTAAAACCATTACCCTTTTTTGTTTTGGTATTATAATAGCTAACGGTGTCCTTTAGACCGCCTGTTTCCCGAACGATCGGAACAGCTCCATAACGCATCGCGATCATCTGAGAAATGCCGCAGGGTTCAAATTTCGAGGGCATCAGGAAATAATCGCTGGCAGCATAAATCTTTCTTGACAGTGATTCATCAAAATCGATGATGGTCACCATCTTATCGGGGTAGTTATAGGCGATGCTGCGAAATAGGTTTTCATAAACGGCATCACCAGTCCCCAGAATCACCAGCTGCAGATCCAATTGCAAAATTTCATGGATCACGTTGGAAACCAGATCCAGCCCTTTTTGTTCAACTAATCGGGTGATCATCGATACCATCGGGAGATCACCCCGGATCGGCAGATCAAGATACTCCTGCAAGGCTTTCTTATTATCCGCTTTCTTTTTTTCGGGATTGTCGAAGGGAACAAATAAGGCCGGATCAGTTTTTGAATTATAAATCGACTCATCGATGCCATTTATAATCCCGACCACCTGTTGATTGAGATGGCGGATTACGCCGTCCAGCCCCTCCCCATAATAGGGATCAGTTAGTTCTTTCGCATAGGTGGGGCTGACCGTGGTAATTAAATCAGCGGCGTAAAGAGCCCCCTTCATCAAGTTGATTCTTCCGTAAAATTCCAGGTCCGAGGGTAAGAAGCCCAGATGGAGATAGGGGCTGATATCGTGAAAACCATAAACCCCCTGATAGCGGATATTATGGATCGTAAAAACCACCTTGGTATTGGGAAAAGCGCGGCGATACTGATGTTTGATCAGATAGGGAACAGCTGCCGTCTGCCAGTCGTTGCAATGAATAATATCTGGTATAAAATCCAGCAGGGGCAGGGAATCCAGCACGGCTCGACAAAAAAAACTGAACCGTTCGCCGTCATCGTAATAACCATAAAGCGAGGGGCGTTTAAAAAAAGCTTCATTGTCAATAAAATAAAAAGTAACCCCCTCGTATTCGCAGGTTAGTAGACCACAATAATGGAGGGTATCCGACATCCACATCTGAAAATGCTTGAGAGGTTTTATTTTCCGTCGCAACTCTTCTGGAATGGTGCTGTAATAGGGAAGAATAACCCGGGCATTGACATCTTCAGGAAATGATTTTGGCAGGGCGCCGAGGACGTCTCCCAAGCCGCCGCTTTTTGAAAAAGGATAAGCTTCTGAAGCAACAAATAGGACGTTTAACATATTAAATTACCGTGCCTTTCTTTAAAACAATCGGAGCATGGGGTTTGCCCACTAAGGTTGTGTGATCACTGATTTTAGTATCCTTATCCATGACCACATAGTTCAGATTAACATTTCTCCCGATTTCACACCGTTGCATGATGATGCTATTTTGAATATGTGAGCCAATGTTCATTTGGGTATCTCGAAAAATAATACTGTGATTGATGATGCCATCGATGGTACAGCCGCTGCCGACAATCGAATTGGAAACCTGAGCGGGATCGTTATAAAGGGTCGGGTGGTTGTCTTTGATTTTGGTGTGAATCGAATTTTTACCCAGAAATAGCTCCTGCATAATATCGTATTCCAGCAGATCCATGCTGGCTTTCATATAGTTTTCGAGGCAGTTTACCCGCTTGATATAACCACTATGCTGGGCGCCGAAGACCTTGAGGGTATCGATATTGTATTTAATCATATCCATTAAATCCCAATCACCGGTGCGCTCGCTGAGATCGAGCAATTCTTCCAAAACGGTTTTTTTAACAAAAAACATTTCCGTGAAAAAATGTCCGGTGGTGTGTTCACGTTTATAATGGAGACCGCTGACCCGATTTTTGCTAAATTCCAGGTAAAGATCATTGTCTTTGAGGTGATACAGGGGATCATCCTTTTTAAAAATCAGGGTAATATCACTGTCGTTTTTTAAATGCAGATCATAGGCATGTCGAAAATCAAAGGTAGTGACCAGGTTAGGGGTGGCAATCAGTACATGTTCGGCAGCGGTGGCGTCCAGATATCCGCGGTTGTTCTGAAGATTGCGCAGATTAACCTTGATCAGCCGTCCAATATGGTAATTATTCGAGCCGGAAAGAATCGAAAGATCCTGAGTTTTTCGGCTCAGCGACCACTCTTTACCGGTTCCCAGGTGATCCACCAGGGAACTGTATTTATGCGAGCCAATGACACCAATATGAGATATACCGGAATTGACCATATTGGAGAGGGTAAAGTCGATGAGGCGATAACGTCCGCCAAAAGGCAGGGTGCTCAGGCTACGATGTTGAAGAAAACCTTTTAAGGAATCATCCTCGCCATCCATATTTAAGATAAGTCCAACAGCATTTTTCATTTTTCCTTACTCCTTTTTAGTTATTGATGACATGTATTTCAGGAGTTGCGTCGGCAGGGTCGGTAATATAGCGGGCATCACCTTTGATTCTGGCTCGGGCTCCGACGATACAATTCTCTAAAATAGCGCCATCTTCGATGATCGCTCCGGTGTGTACGATCACATTTTTCAAACTGGTTTTCTTATGGATCACGACATCATGGGATAAAATCGAATTCTCAACCTTGCCAAAGATGATACAACCATCACAGATCAGACTGTTAGTGATCTTGGCCTGGGGGCCGATGAATTGGGGGTGACGGCTGGTATTGTTGGAAAAGATCCGAAAGCTTCGGTCGCTGAGATCAAAATCACAGTTGGTATCCAAAAGATCCATATTGGCGTCATAATAGCTTTGAACCGTCCCGACATCGCGCCAGTAGCCAGAGAAGGGATAGGCAAAAATCCGTTTGCCACTCTCGTGGAGGGCGGGAATCACATTATGGCCAAAGTCATGTTCAGATTCCCGGTTTCCGGCATCATCCTGGAGGGCTTTTTTTAGTTCTTTCCAGGTGAAGATATAGATACCCATCGAGGCCTTATTGCTTTTGGGGTGTTCCGGTTTTTCTTGGAACTCCTTGATGCAATGTTCCTCATCGGTATTAACAATGCCAAATCGATGGGCATCTTCCCAGGGTACATCCATCACCGCAATGGTCAGGTCGGCCTCCTTTTCTTTATGAAAGGCCAGCATGTGCGAATAATCCATCTTATAAATGTGATCGCCGGAAAGGATCAATACATATTCGGGATCAAAGCGGTCAATGAAGTCGAGGTTCTGATAAATGGCATCAGCGGTACCTGAATACCATCGGCCGCCTTTCTGACCCATATAGGGCGGCAGGATATGGACACCGCCCTGGATCTGATCGAGCGCCCAGGCCGATCCGTCGCC
>NZ_CAKMJU010000087.1:0-34511 GCF_927416815.1 uncultured Acetobacterium sp.
TGATGGATCAAGGCACCCTGTACTTAAAATACGTTTCCGGATAAATGAGGTAAGCGATGGGAATTAAATTTAACGGCCGTGAGATTGAAAGCCTCAAAGCAAATGGACTGACGATTATCGAAGCAGTGATAAATGGCCGAGTGGTTTGGCCGGAAGAAAGCGATTTTCATTGGCAGCCCAACCCCGATATGGTCTGGGCTAAAAGCCAATGGGAAGCCTTAGCACAAGGGCGCATCGGCTATCTGCGGATGCATTATGCCAAAGACCTGGTCAATGACTTCTTTTATGAACAAGGCACCGTTGTCACCTCCGATGGACAGACTTATCAGAATTCAGAAGGGGTTGAACACATTTGGGATTATTCCAACAGCCGGGTCAGTGCAGTGTACCCGAACACCAAAGTTGTCTGGACCATGTATTTCCCCAATAATCCAGCGATTTATCCCAGTACAATTGAATATGGGGAGACCTATTTTTGCTTTGACGGTGTCACGGCGGATTGGTATCCCTGTCTCTGGACGGATATCGCTTACTTTGATCTGTTAAACCAGGCATCCGTTTTTATTGATGATAGCAGTGTGGCGCTTTATCTCGGCTTTTTCAATGAATGTCGAAAGCTCCAGGCAATCCCAAAAGAATTCACGATGATCTTAAGTGCTTATCGGTTGCGAGGGATTTTTTCTGGCTGTACCGCTTTGACGTCGGTTCCATATCTGGATATGACCAACGCTATATACGGAATGGGGATGTTTGAGGGCCGAACCAATCTTAAAGAGTTGAAATTGGTCAATATCAATACTTCAATTGATCTATCACCCTGTATCAATCTAACCAAGAGCAGTCTGAGAAATGTACTGGCGGGGCTGACCGATCGTACGGGTCAAGATAAGCTGGCCATTGGTTTGGGCGCCGCCAATATCGCTAAGCTTTCTCAAAGCGAACTGAGTGTGGCACTGAATAAAAACTGGGATGTGGTTGAGACCATCACCAACTGGCCGGATTATTCGGAGGATGAGTAAAGTTTGGAAGGAGATTTTATGCGAAATTTTAGGGTTACCGTCAAAGAAAAGCAGCTTTTTTATGACGAGATGATCGTGAATCAATATGATCATTTGGTTCAGTGTTTGGTATTTGAGATTCCTAGAATGAATGATGGTCTGAACGTGGATGATTTTAATATTCATATTGAAACCGAGCTTGGTCGTTTGACGGATCGGATTCTCATGATACCGGTAATCGATGGTGATTTTGTGCGTTTTATTTGGATACTGACCGCTACGACAACCCAAGCTGTCGGGCTTTTGGCTTTTGAAGTGCAGTTAGAAGGAAAAGCGGATCCGGGTATTCCGGTTTGGCAAAGTGAAAAAGGATTGATCCGCATCAACCAATCGATCAAAGCTGATACACCTCAACCACCCATTGAACCCTCAATCCTTCAGCAATGGGAACAGCAAATGATAAAACTGGACGCCGATGCCCTTTCTGCTGTGGAACAAGCAAATCTGGCTAGCCGTGAAGCATTGAGCATTGTCGAACGTGCGAATAAAGGTGAATATATCGGAGCTAAAGGAGATCCCGGCATTGCTGGTGAAGCCGGACCAGAGGGCAAACCTGGCGTTCAGGGGCCTCCCGGTGAGAAGGGAGAGCAAGGTGTTCCTGGTCCTCGAGGCATCACTGGTGAAGCTGGGCCACAAGGTCCACCCGGTATTCAGGGACCAAAAGGTGATCCGGGCGATGCTGGTCTTCAAGGACCGGCTGGTGAAAAAGGTGAACCTGGGTCACAAGGCCCACAAGGGCTGCGGGGAGAAACTGGTACCCAAGGAGAACCCGGCTTGCCAGGGCCAAAAGGTGATCCAGGCATGGATGGACAACCAGGAGAACAAGGCCCAAAGGGCGATAAAGGTGACCCTGGAATCCAAGGGTTGCCCGGTGAAAAAGGTGACCAGGGTATTCAAGGGATGCAGGGTCTCACCGGTGTAGCTGGTCCTCAAGGGATCCAAGGGTTGCAGGGATTGACAGGCGAAACGGGACCTCAGGGTGAGCCAGGTATTCAAGGTCCCAAGGGTGATAAAGGTGAACCGGGGATTCAAGGACTCCAGGGCTTAACCGGCGAAACAGGACCACAAGGTGATCCAGGCATTCAAGGTATTCAAGGTATTCAAGGACCTCCCGGCGCAAAAGGTGATCAAGGTATCCAAGGTTTACAGGGCTTGACAGGCGAAACTGGTGCTCAGGGTGAGCCAGGGATTCAAGGTCCCAAAGGCGATCAAGGCATTCAGGGAATCCAAGGAATCCAGGGCATGACCGGAGAAACGGGTCCTCAAGGCCCGAAAGGTGACCAGGGCGTTCAGGGGATCCAAGGGCTGCCCGGCGCAAAAGGTGATCAGGGGCTCCAAGGGTTACAGGGTTTGACCGGTGAAGCCGGCCCAAAAGGGGAGCCAGGCGTTCAGGGGCCTAAAGGCGACCCGGGTGAACCGGGAATTCAAGGCCCAATTGGTGAACAAGGTATTCAAGGGATACCTGGAGAAAAGGGCGATACCGGCGATGTGGGGCCAATTGGTCCAGCGGGTGCTGCTGGTTATTCACCGGTAAAGGGAGTGGACTATTTTACTGAAGCTGATAAAGCGGCATGGTTTGATCCTTTGGGGACACGGCTGGATGCGGCTGAATCTGCTATTACAGCTATTACAACCCAGCTTGGTACTCTAAATGATCAATTGGAAGGAGCGTTAAATGGCAACTAAAACCTTAAGTCAAAACATTCAAACAGCCATCACCGATCTTTCCAATATTAAAACGGCGTTGGTCGCTAAAGGTGTAGCTATTCCATCAGGAACACCATCAAATAGCTATTCAGGACTGATTGATGGTCTGCAGATAGGCTCACCAGCTAGTGCGGAGTTTAATATTTATTTTGGAGATGTAGCTCCAGAGGACACGACAAAGCTGTGGGTCAAAACAGCAACTGTTTCGAATATCCGACTGGACAGTCAAATAACTAGCGTTGTCAATGCGACTACCCGGATCAATGATGTGATAAACTCAGCCACCAGTGAAATCGTCAGTGGCTATGGCGGATGTGCCGAACGGGTAGATAATCTGGTCTATCTCTTTGGCTCATATACCATGAGTCCGAAAATATTGACCTATAATCTGGATACTCTCGAAACAGCATCAACAGGCGTTGCCATGCCATCCAATTACTACAGAGAAGCAGCCACCGGTCGAGTCGGAAATTTGATCTATCTGCTTGGCGGTCTGAAGTATGCAACCATGTCACTGGATATCTACCAATATAATATCACTGAAAAAATAATCACAAAGCTTACGGTTACCATCCCTAATAATAGCATTTATGGTTGGCGGGCGTTTGGGTATGCCACAGTGGGAACCAGAATCTATCTGTTTGGCGGGTATAAGTCAACCAGTTCGTCATCTTCTTATATTGCCAGTAGTGCCTACTATTTTGATACAGTAGCGCAGACATTTACTACCATTGCAACACCATTAACATATAATCGGGTTGAAATGGCAACGGCGGTTGTGGGAACGGACATCTACCTGATTGGTGGCAGAAATTCCAGTGGCTCAGAAACCTCATGGATTACAAAATATGATTCCCTGCTTGATAAATATACAGCTGTGGCGAACCTGCCTTCCGTTTGTTCCAACTGTCGAGCCACTGCAATTGGCACAGATATCTTTGTGTTTTTTAGTAGTAATATTTATAAGTTTGATACGCTAACCAATACTGTTACCACTGTTTCAAGCGGACTTACCTGGAGCTTTAGTGGTGGTTCGATTGTTTCATATGGTACAGACATCTTCAATTTTTGTGGTAGCAGTTTGACGAATGGCGCTTTTAAAACCATCACGGATGTGACTTTGGAAGCCAATCACTTACTCATTTCAAGTCTTAAATCAGGGTACCCAGTTGCGCTGTTTAACCAGCATGGCATTGATATAAAATTGCCAGTGTCAAATGTGTTTATGGGAGATGTAAACAACAAAGCTCAAAAAGTCAATGCCTACTATTATAATAACGCCCAGTGGAATCTGATTTAAAACAATTGTAAAGCCTTCGGGCTTTTTTTATAGAGAAAAATACATTTAAAGGAGAACAAGAAAAATGGAATATCTTGATAAGATTAAATTAGTCGTCGCCGTGGCCTTCACGGCCCTTTCCGGTTGGTTAGGGATGTTGGCCGTGCCGGTCATCTTGCTTTTTGTCCTGGCTACCTTTGATTATATCACCGGACTGGCAGCAGCCAAGTACCGGGGTAATAAGATCTCAAGCTATAAAGGCTTTCAGGGCATTATGAAAAAGGTCTGCCTGTTTTATCTGATTGCCGTGGGTGCGATTCTCGATTACACCTTACTCTATGCCAGCCAGTATATCGGTGTCGATGCCCGAGTCAATTTTGTTATCGCATCCTTTGTCGCCGTTTGGTTGATATGTAACGAGATCATCAGCATTTTAGAAAATATGAAGGATATGAATGTTAACTTCCCACCATTCTTAGAAAAGCTGACCCAGAATATCCGCACCCAGATGGAGAACGAATCGGAAGGTAAAATTCAATCTGATACAGAAGATAAAAAGTCGGGCAATGAAACCGGAAAAAGTAACAGCTAAGATTTAAAAACATAAACAGAGGAAATGGTCAGTGATCATCGCCTCTGTTTTTTTATTGGAGGAAAGAATGACGACTGCAGAAAAAGATCGAATCCATGAAATGCGGCTCTTGGGTATTAGCTATTCGCAAATTTCTAGTGAACTCAATATTTCTGAAAACACCATTAAGTCCTATTGCAGACGCCATAATCTCGGAAAGACGATGACAAAGAAATCCACCGGTATTATTGATGAAAAAGATGTCTGCAGACAGTGTGGGAAACCCATCAAGCAAAGTTCTAAAGGGAAGCATAAAAAGTTTTGTACTGAAGAATGCCGCCGGTTGTGGTGGAAAGCCAATGATGCCCACATCCAGAGAAAAGCATATTATGCCCTAGTTTGCCATGGCTGCGGTAAAACATTTAAGAGCTATGGCAATTCAAAGCGAAAATTTTGTAGCCATGCCTGTTATATCAAATATCGGTTTAAAGAAAAAGTTGAGGAGACGCCATGACAAAAGAACAATTTGACCAGGAAAAGAGTTATCGCATTTCAGTCATTTTATCAAAAGAACTGATGAGTAAAGGTCTTATCACAAAGGAAGAATTTGACCACATAGATACGATGCTGCTGGAAAAATATCAGCCCATTATTTCGAGCTTATAATGGCTTAATGACTTGCTTTGTATCAAAATCAGAGCTAACATCACAGGTGGAAAGGAGTGACAAAATGATGCGAAAAGTTATTAGAATCGAGCCTGTAGCAAAGCTGCCAGTGAAAAAGCGGGTGGCAGCTTACGCCAGAGTTAGTAGTGGAAAAGATGCCATGCTTCATTCGTTATCTGCTCAGATTAGCCATTACAGTGAAACCATTCAAAGTCGGCTGGATTGGCAGTATGCCGGTGTTTATGCCGATGAAGCAGTAACGGGAACCAAGAATAATCGAGCGGAGTTTCAAAAAATGCTGACAGATTGTCGGAATAAAAAAATCGATCTGATTATCACCAAGTCGATCTCAAGGTTTGCGCGAAATACCGTGACATTGTTAGAAGTGGTCCGTGAACTAAGTAGCCTTAATATTGAAGTCTATTTCGAAAAAGAAAATATTTACAGCCTAAGCGGGGATGGTGAGTTGATGCTCACTATCCTCGCTTCTTTTGCGCAGGCGGAAAGTCTACAGGTTAGCGAGAACTGTAAATGGCGTATTCGCAAGGGTTTTCAGGAAGGGGAGCTGGTTAACCTTCGGTTTATGTATGGCTATCGGATAAGTAGAGGAATGATTGAGATTGAAGAAGAACAGGCACAGATTGTCCGAATGATTTTTGATGATTACCTTGGTGGGATGGGGTGTACACAGATTGCAAAAAAGCTCAGAGAACAAAATGTTAAAAGAATCAGAGATGGAATCTGGACGGCTGAACGCGTTGGTGAAATACTAAAAAATGAGAAGTATGCTGGAAACTCGCTTGCGCAGAAAAAATTTGTGTCAGACCATTTAGACAAAAAGTTAGTCACCAATTGGGGTCAGCTGCCAAAGTATTATGCAAAGGCTACCCACCCGGCCATCATCGATCAAGAGACCTTTGACAAAGCGCAGGATTTATTAACGAAAAAGCGAAAATCATCTGGGAAGAAAGAGAAGGCTGTTTATGCTTTTACTGAAAAAATAGTATGTGACAAATGCGGGAAGCATTACAACCGGAAACCCACTCATGGATATGTGTATTGGAATTGCCGAACCTTTCTGCATTTTGGAAAATCAGTCTGTCATACTAAGCAGATACCTGAAGAAATACTCATGCAAGTATCAGCTGATGTCTTAAAACTGGACCATTTTGATGAAGAAATTTTTCATCAACAGATCAAAGAGATCCGGGTGCCTGAGGATTTTAAATTGGTTTTTATTTTTCATAATGGAAACACTATCGATAAAGAATGGCAGAATAAATCAAGAAAAGACAGTTGGGATGATAAAAAGCGGCAGGAAGCCAGAGAAAGACAAAACTTGATGACGGAAAGGGGGATAGCAAATTGAATGCTACAAGAAATGTAAGATCCGTTACGGTTATTCCGGCAACTCCTGAATTATTTATGCAGATCGATGAAAATCCTTCCAGAAAAAAGCGGGTGGCTGCATATGCCAGAGTATCAACTAATTTAGAAGAACAGCAAAGCAGTTTTGAGGCTCAGCTGGATTATTACACGAAGTACATAAAAGGCAAAGAAGAATGGGAATTTGTAGAAGTTTATACGGATGAGGGTATTTCAGCAACAAGTACCAAAAAGCGAGATGGCTTCAATCGCATGATTAAGGATGCGTTGGATGGAAAGATCGATTTAATTGTTACCAAATCAGTTTCTCGATTTGCCAGAAATACAGTTGATACACTGACAAATGTTCGATTGCTAAAAGAAAAAAACATCGAAATCTACTTTGAGAAAGAAAATATTTACACTCTCGATAGCAAAGGGGAGCTATTGATCGCCATAATGTCAAGTTTGGCTCAAGACGAAAGCCGCTCAATTTCAGAAAATGTAACATGGGGAAAACGAAAGAGTTTTTCTGACGGAAATATCTCCCTCCCTTATAAGAGTTTCTTGGGATATGTAAAAGGGGAGAATGGATTACCACAGATTGTTGAGGAAGAAGCAATGATAATCCGACTCATTTATAAGCTTTTTCTGGAAGGGCATACCCCTTCGTCCATTGCCAAACAGTTGATGGCATTAAACATTTTAAGCCCAACGAAAAGACAAAAATGGCCGGTGTCAACGGTAATCAGCATTCTTAAAAACGAAAAATACAAGGGCGATGCAATACTGCAAAAACGCTACACGACGGACTTCTTGACTAAAAAAACAAAGACCAACGAGGGGGAAGTTCCTCAATATTATGTTGAAAACAGTCACCCAGCCATTATTCCACCAGAAACCTTTGGCCTGGTACAGGAAGAGTTTGCCAGAAGAAAATCAAAAGGCGGTTATACTGCTTGTCAAAGTTGTTTCTCCAGCCGGATTATTTGCGGCGATTGTGGCAGTGCCTACGGCAGCAAAGTCTGGCATGCTGGCAGCAAATATCAGCGTACTGTCTGGCAGTGTAATAACAAGTTTAAGAAAAAAGACAAATGCAGCACACCGCACTTGTATGATGAAACCATAAAAAAACTATTCGTGGAAGTTATGAATCACCTTATTAAAAATAAAACAGAGATACTTAAGAATTACCGCCTTATGATTGAGAAGCTAACAGATTGTCAGAATTTAAAGGAAGAACTGAAGCAAGTGGATGAAGAATGCAGCTCCATTGAAATGATGGTTGATGCCTTTGTCAGTGAAAACACCCGGGTAGCGATGGACCAGGAGGAATACCAGCGCCGCTATAACGCTTATGCTGAGAGCTATGATAAACTTCGCAATCGCCATATGGCCTTAACCGAAGAAATCAGAAAACGAAAAGCTCGAAAAAGCCAGATTCATGCCTTTTTGGATATTCTTGAAAAACGCAACCATCTACTCACAGAGTTTGATGAAATCCTCTGGCGTCGGACTATTTTAGAGATGGTTGTTCTCTCCAAGGATGAAGTCAACTTTCGGTTTAAAGATGGAGCGGAGATAAAATGGCCAATGAAAGGAATATGAGATGGCTGAAAATCGAGATATCAAAACGATCACTAAAAGAAAGGGGATTTCACATCATCAACTCAAACGGGTCTGTGCCTATATTCGGGTATCAACCGGTCACGATCTGCAGCTGAATTCATTGGAAAACCAGGAGCAGTATTTCAAACGTCTCCGGGACGCCTTCGACTGGCCCCTGACCATCTCCTCTGGAGCCCGGTGTCCGCCGGTCAACCGGGATGCTGGCGGCGTTCCGGATTCCTGTCACTTAACTGGTGAGAGGTATTTGATGCTTATTTTACCGGACATATGAATGCCGGGGTGATGGAGGCCATGGCTGGTTTCGCCGTGGCTCAAGGCTTTGGGATGATTCGTTATCCCGATGAATTGTTTTGCCATTTCCAGATTCCGCTTAGGAATTCGATTGCTTATTAGAAAAATTGAAACCCTCGTCAGTGCTGACGAGGGTTTTCATGTTTATATAGAAATTTAAAAGAAAGTCAATTTTACATTATACAATATTTGAATTTTATTGTTGGTCCAGAAAATTTAGTAAACCTAGATCTGTGATCTCAGAAAGTCTGTGCGTAAAAACCTCTGGAGTGTCGACCATCCCAGCTTTAATCCAGTCAATCGTCATATAAGTGAAACTATAGGCGTAAAATTTTGTAACGAAATCATATGTTTCTGAATCAAAGTGCTTCTCATTGTGAAGATTATTGATAAGTGTATGAAAATTTTTGAGTGTTTCTTCAAAAAGACACTCCGCAAAACAATTTTGACCTTCAGTGGTCAAGGCATTTAAATAGAAAGCTTTATTTTCTTTTAAACCATTTAAAACGACGAGTGTTCCCTCACTCCAATGTTTTTTTGGATCAACAGCAGAAAGGGATTTTATAATTTCGTCTTTATAAATCCAATTTACCAAATCTTGCTTATCTAAAAAGTAGTAGTAAAAGGTTCGTCTATTTAAATTAGAAACCTGGCAAATTTCCTGGATAGTAATATTCTTTAATTTTTTTTTAGTCATTAGCTCTTTTAACGCAGATGCTAGAAGCATTTTTGAGTTTTTTGACTTGCTCATTGAATAACTCCTTTTGTTGAATTGAAAATATTATCACAAATAGGTCTCTTTGTTGGTATGTCAATATTATAACATATGCTAGACTGAAATTAAATAAATATGCAATTTTTAAATCAGGAGGTTATATGTCAAAGTACACAAACTTATTTTCGCCTATTAAATTAGGCAATGTTAATGTTAAAAACAGGATTGTTATGTCAGCAATGGGCACTAATTATGCAAATGCTGATGGTTCTGTGAGCCGAAGATTAATCGATCATTATACAGAACGTGCAAAAGGTGGCGTAGGTTTGATCGTTGTGGAGGTAACTGCTGTTGATTATCCAAAAGGCAAAACAATTTCGCGACAGGTGAAGTTAAATGATTACAATGATATTCCAGGTTGGCGGGATTTGGCTGATTCTGTACATGCGTATGGAGCAAAGATCGTTTGTCAACTTCATCATGCTGGAATGTTATCCAGTTTTGCCAAATCAAATGGTAGTCAGCCGGTATCAGCATCAGAAGTTACAAATGCTAATGGTGAAGTATGTCGCGCATTATCAACGGATGAAGTTGAAGAATTGGTTAAAAAATTTGTTCAATCGGCAGTCTATGCGCAGTTGGCAGGTCTAGACGGCGTCGAAATTCACGCTGGTCATGGATATCTCATTAGTCAGTTTAACTCAAAGTTAATTAATCATCGAACTGATAAATATGGAGGAAATAGTGAAGGAAGAGCGCAATTCTTATTAGAAATAATAAAAGGAATACGCGAAGCTTGTGGAGAAAAATTTTTTATCAGTGTCAGATTAGGAATTGAAGATACTGCTTCAGGTGGAAACAGCCTAGAAGACGGGATTGAAATTGGTAAATTGCTAGATCAGACGGGAGTAGATTTAATTAATATCACAACGGGTGTCATTGGTGTGTTGGGAACCGCCGTAGAGACACAGGATTTCGCTGAAGGTGCTCGAGTTTATATGGCTGAAGCTTTAAAACCCCATGTTAAGACTCCAATTGCCTTTGTTGGTAAACTTAGAAATCCTGAAATGTGCGAGAATCTGATTGCTGATGGCACAACAGATCTGATCAACTTGGGGAGACAATTGTTATGTGATGCCGCATGGCCTTCAAAAGCGGAACTCAATGAGGTACATACCATACGAAAATGTATTTCATGTAGTGAAGGCTGCTTCGGTAATCTCGTTTTCAAAGAAAGTGTTGTTCAATGTGTATTAAATCCGTATCTAGGTATGGAAGATAAAATGACAGAATTAAATCCAGTTCCTGTTACGGATGTAAAAAAAGTTGTTGTTGTAGGCGGGGGAATTGCAGGTATGCAAGCAGCGATTACTGCTTCAAAGCGGGGCCACGATGTAACATTGTTGGAAAAAGAAAGAACACTGGGAGGTCAAATAAATATTGCTAAAGTTCCACCAGATAAAGCAGACTTAGAAAGTATTGTGCCCTGGTTTGAGCAAGAGTTGATCAATGAAAGTGTTAAAGTAAAGATAGAACACGAAGCGGATGTCGAAAGTATTCTAGCGCTTTCACCGAATGCGGTTATTATTACTACCGGTTCAGTTCCTAGCCTGCCACCAATACCTGGAGTAGAAAAAGCAATAGATTCCTGGAGTATTTTAAACGGGAGTGTTGCAGTACCAGAAAATATGAAAATAGTTGTCATTGGCGGTGGTACCGTTGGCTGCGAAACATCTTTATTTATGGCACAAAACAAAAATCAGATCACGATCATAGAAATGCTTCCGCAATTATCTAGTGGACAAGAAATTACACACTTGCTTGCTCAAATGACCGCCATGAGTGAAGCGGGAATAGAATCAGTCACATCTGCGACTGTAAAAGAGATAACGAATGATACCGTCATATATGCGGACAAAAATGGAAATATTGTAGAATTACCAAGCAATTTCGTCGTTGTTTCAACCGGTCAAAAAAGCACAGGGAATGATTTATTGGAAGAAATAAAGGGAAAAGGCATTAAATGCATGATCGCTGGTGATAGTAAGGGTATTGGGAATATTAGAAGTGCAATTCGCAGTGGATTTGAAATCGGCTACAATATCTAAAAAAATTAAGAATGGATTATTGTAAAGCCGTTTTACTGTAAAGGGAATTTATAAACAAAGAAAATTCGGGTGAGTTTTTTAACCCCTACCCGAACACTATTTACGAGGAGGTTAATTATGGAAGACAATACGGATTTGAGCATTACACCAGAAGTCAATGAAATAGAATTACTTAAAAAGAAATTAAAAGACATGGAAAAGGAATTGATGCGTGAAAATTGTTTTACCATGTTAAAAGATGTTTTATTCTATTTTGAATTGGATCAGAAAAAAGAAAATGTGTCTTGGACTAGTAATGAAAACGTTGAAAACATGATGGAGCAAATAAAGCGAGTTCTTAAATCAGAAAGTCATAGATTCGGGGAGTATTATAAAATAAAAGGTGATTATACACATGTAAGTGGAAGTGATCATGGTCATGCTCACAGCCATAATCATGGCCATCACCATTCTCATGACCAAAATAAAGATGAACGTTTAAACAAGGATTGAGGTGATGTGATTTGAAAGGGTATATGGGAAAAATATTAATTGTGCATCTGGACACCGGTGAAATAAAAGAAGAAATGGTACCAGCTGTTGTGTATCAACAGGTGCTTTCAGGCGTGGGTATCGGTGTTTCTCATTTGCTAAAACATATTCCATCAGATGCTGATCCGATGGGACCGGATAATGTACTGGGATTTGTCAGTGGCCTGCTGACAGGTTCCGGCAGTTTGATGACCGGTCGTTGGCTAGCAGTGACGAAATCGCCTCTCACTGGCGGCTGGGGTGATGCCAATTGCGGGGGATTTTTCTCCCCAGCGATCAAGCAATGCGGTTATGATGCCATTTTTTTTCATGGCATTGCTAAAGAACCGGTTTACTTATTTGTCAGCAATAAAGGCCCGGAACTGCGAAGTGCAAAAAAATATTGGGGAATGGATGCTACTGAGGCAGAAGACGCCTTGATAAAGGATTGCCAGTCAAACGGTCTAAAAAAACAGCCCCGGGTTGCGGTGATCGGTGAAGCCGGAGAAAATTGTTCCTTAATTTCCGGAATCTGTACCGATGGTGGAAGAATCGCCGCCCGATCTGGAGTCGGTGCGGTGATGGGAAGCAAAAAATTAAAGGCTGTCGTTTTAGCCGGTAATAAAACCGTTCAAATTGAACATCCGGATGGGATGAAAAAAATTAGTAAAAAATTTGCCGATCAAATGCGTAATGCCAATATGCCATCCCTGAAGCTTGGAGGAATGTTAGCTATAGGTGGAAAAGTCATGGGGATGATGACGACATCCGGCCCCATGGATGGCGGATCAACAGCTATGCTGCTTAAAAAATGGGGAACACCCATGGCGACAACCCTTACTGTAAGAATGGGGGATGCGCCCATAAAAAATTGGGCCGGTAGTTCAAAAGATATCAGCAGAAAGTTTATTAATGCTTATAATCCGGATCGTGTGATCGACCGGGAATATAAAAAATATCACTGCTATTCCTGTGCTTTGGGTTGTGGTGGGGTGATCGGCATCAAAGATGTGGAGAATGGTGCCTATTCTCACACGCATAAACCGGAATATGAAACCCTGGATGCTTTTGGACCACTGCTGATGAATGACAATTTAGAATCCGTCTTGTATATCAATGAATTAATGAATCGGGCAGGCATGGACACCATATCAGCGGGCAGCGTGATCGCCTATGCTATTGAATGTTATGAAAAAGGTATTATTTCACCCGAGCAGGTGGATGGTCTTGAACTTAATTGGGGGAATAGCGATGCCATTATTACTCTGCTGAGAAAAATGATTAAACGAGAGGGGATAGGCGATATTTTAGCTGATGGTACAAAAAAAGCAGTTGAGCGGCTTGGTGATGATACCGCTATTGCAGCCATGCATATTGGCGGTCAGGAACCAGGCATGCATGATTCCAGAATGGATCCGCAATTGGGACTTCACTATGTGGCAGATCCAACACCGGGTCGCCATACTGGTGGATCAAGGCAAACTTATAATGGGCTGGCCCTTCATTTAATCTGTTCCTGGGTACCGAAACCTGAGAAAGAAAAGAAAGCTCTCGAATATATTCCCAGTGAAAAAGAAGCAATTAAAAGTGTGGGTTCAGCCTGCTATAAAGAACTTCTTGATGGTGCCGGTGGCTGCTATTATGGCATGCTACTAGGCAACAATAACTGGAATATCGTTGAGATGTTAAATGCAGCTACCGGATGGGCATATACCGGTGACCAGTATATGGAAATTGGCAAACGGATCCAAACAATGCGCCAACTTTTTAATGCCAAACATCATGTACCCATTACTGAATGGGCCTTGCCGGACAGAATGGCCGGAAAACCGCCTCTGAAAGAAGGACCGCTAAAAGGAAGAACGTTGCAGAATGAAGAGATGGTACGGCTCCATTGGAAAGCATTTGGCTGGGATGAAAAGACCGGGATTCCAACAGAAAAAACCATTGAACAACTAGGCATTAATTCTGTGTTGGAAGAGGTAAAGTAAATGGGAAAAAACAAAATGAAAAATCCTCTGTTTGACTATCTGGTTTGTATTGCCTGCGGCGTTTGTTATCAGGCCTGCCCAACAAGCTGCATCAACCTTTCCAAAACAGATATGGATCGATATAAAAAAGCATATCCCCAGGTAGAGAAAATGGAAGCATGCATCAGCTGCAACATCTGCAGTAAGGTTTGCCCCATTGACGCAATTACAATGATTGAGGAATAAATCGAATGAAGATTTTTGTTCTGCCTCCGGGTAGATATACCTCAGAAAAAATTGATGAAAACGGATACCTGGAAATGAAAGAAAATTCGACAGTTGGAGATGTTTTGAAAACTTTAAAAATGCCAAAAATCATTGCAAAGATCTGGCTTGCCAGTGTCAACGGGCAAATTGTTCCGTTTAATACTATCCTGAAAGATGGTGATACCGTCGGATTTTTTTCCGGACTTTCAGGTGGTTGATAGAAATAAATAGTACTGAAAGACAAATATATAAAAAAATAAAACTAAGATTGCAAGATGGTTTTCAGAATATCTTGTGATATAAAAAAAGGAGAAAAAAATGGGTTTTTTAAATTTTCACGGTCATAATAGTGTCTCGTTTAATGGCCACGACAAACCGGCGATTCCGGTCTCGCTCTCTCAATACATCATGCATTATTTATATGGTGCTAATGAGCCTCTGATACTTAAATCTACTGATAAGATATTAGATGTAGGTGAATTTGGTGAAGGAGAAGCTCAGGAAAAAAGTTTGCAAAAATTCAAAGCGATGAGTGCAAATCCAGCACTGCAATTCTTGCCCCATGGGATCGTTATGAGTCGCAATGCAGCTAAAAATGTCTTGGATTTTGTCTATTACGTCGAAGGGGCTACGAATGGTGCACGACTTGCAGTAGGTCCATGTATCTGCCAACGGGCTCTTGAAAAATACCCAAACGGTTTAACAGAGCCTGAAATAAAAGATATTACTTTGTTTTACAGTGCAGATATTTATTTAGATCTGGGCATAGGATTCAAGGAAATTACTAATGATGAAGCGAAAGATATTCTTGATGAAATGCATAATCGCGGATATCTTCATAATGCAATGTACATGTTTCAAAAAACAAACGCTCTTTTTGTTATGTGTAACTGTGATGCTAACATCTGTGCAGTACAGAGAGGTGCGCGATTAACTGATAATACAGATGCCAAAGGTCCTGAAATCTGCGTCCGAGATGCAAGCAAATGTAAGGGTGTCAAAGAATGCGGAAAATGTATTGATCGGTGTTTTTTTGGAGCCAATAAAGCGGATGGGGATGAAGTTATTTTTGATCAAAACAAATGCAAAGGTTGTGAACTTTGCGTAACCACCTGTACAGGGAAAGCCCGGGAGCTGACAATTCGGGACGATTATGAATATGAAGATCTCATGAGTAAAACGTTGCTTTTGGCAGGTAAATATGGATATGAAAGGATGGTACCCTATGAAAGATAGAACAAAAAAAGCGATCAACAAAGGTATTTCACTTGGCGTTGTTGCAGGTGCAGCGGCTTACGGGGTTGTGAAGAAAGACTGGAAACCATTAGCAGCCGTTGTGGCATTGCATGCCACGGAATATGCGGTAGTAGGTCGAAAAATCGGTAAAGCTGCTGAAATATCAGAACCGGCGGCAGTCGCAAATTGTATGCTTTTTGGTATTACCTGGTGGCAACCTCTTGAATCAGAAATCAAAGACGCAAAGAAAAAGACGCAAATTACGGCTGAATTGGAAAAAGAAGGTCTGATCGACAAAGACAAATTTAAAAACAAGGGTTGTGGAATCCGTTTTGAGAGTGAAATCAAATAGAACTAAATATGAGGAGAAATAAATAATGGCAGCAAAAATAGAAAAAAGCTATGTAGTGATTGAAGAAGCAAAACAACTCAATTATTTAAATGATTATGTTGCTTTACCCAAAGAATACGGAACCCCTGGTTATGATGGCAGGGAAGATGTAAGAGAAATAAAAAGAGTTGTATTTTCAGCACTTTCTAAACTGGATGATAAAATAGACTTAAAAAAACAGATCAATGGACGACATGTGATTATAAAGCCAAACCTGGTGACTGTCATTCACAATATGGGATATAAAAACGCAGATATGCCACAATCCACTGATCCCAGAGTATTTGAAGCGGTGGTGGATTATATCTCCCGTTATACGAATCGGATCACCATCGCCGAGTCAGCAGGTGCGTGTACTGCCACCACAGCGTATTTTAAAATAACCGGACTTGATCGGGTTGCAAAAAAATACAATACCGGTCTTGTAGCTTTTGAAAATACGCCAATTGACCGTTATATACTCCCAAAGGCAGAGATTATGAAAGAAGTCTGTATTCCCCGTCTCCTCAGTGAAATCGTTCGGGGCGATGCGTATTATATTTCGGTACCAAAAATGAAAACTAATCTGTATACTGGCGTTACCCTGGGATTTAAAAATGCGATGGGAACCCTGCCAGAAAATATGCGCTATCGAAACCACAGCTATCAAATTGAAAAAAAATTAGTAGATCTTTTGTACCTTTTTAAACCCGATTTGACCGTCATTGATGGAATTGTCGGGGCTGAAGGTTGTACACCGGGACCGGTTGATCCGGTCGATTCTAAAATGATTGTCGTCAGCAATAATTCGGTGGAAGCAGACAGAATTACGACTGATATGATGGGATTTGATTCCAAGGAAAATGAACTCATTAAAGAAGCGGTCTCGAGAGGATATGGGGATCCCAAAACCGAAATAATCGGAACCCCTAAATATTTCAATTTCAGACCAGCTGATAAATCACTGTTAAATGACCGGTTTCGAAAAAATTTCCCAAATGTTAAAGTATTAGTCGGTGTCACCAAAAATGATGCAATCCATAAAATCACCAATCTTGGTGATGTAACACCAGAACTGGTTAGGGAAATGGAAGGGATGTGCAATGGTGGCTGCCGCCCAACATTGGCTTATCTTTTTGAAATGTATGTATATAGCAAAAAGCCAATTGATAAAAACTTTAAAATGGTTATCATCTACGGAACTGGCGTAAAAATCGATGGGGTCACCTACTATTTTGATAGTGATGGCAAAGCGTACAATAAAAAAGATATCAATGAACTGCCCATGCCTAAATATGCTATTGGTGAATGTGCCAGAGATATGGAAATTTTTGCTGACGTATTTAGTGGTGGTTGTTGTGATATTGGTGCGGCAACAGGTGCCATTCAAAAGGCAACCGGATTAACGCTTCCGATGTTGTCTTTGGATAATAAAGTATTACCTGGTATGTTAAAAGCTATGGTAGAAACGTATGTCAGCAGAAGAAAAATACTGAATGATGGGGACTACTATGATATTCCCTATGATCAGAAAGATTTTGATAAGGTATTTCCAGTACCAACATTAAGCGAAGAAGAAATGAAACAAGACTTTATTGAATGGCCGCTGCCGCGGATGACAGAAAATATGAAAAAAGAAAAACTGAAAAATCTCAAATTAATGTAAACACTCAGAAGGATGAAAGATATGGATAACTATTTAAATGAATACCGTCAATTGTTTCAGCAGATTAAATCAGGCGAAGTGAATATCGAACAGGCATTGAACCAGGTGAGAAATCTCAAATTTGACGATCTTGGATTTGCCAAAGTGGATCATCATCGGCAAATCCGCAATGGTTATCCCGAAGTCATCTTTAGTCAGGGAAAAACCGTGGAGCAGATTAAAGCCATTGTTTTAAAACTGGCTGAAAAAAACAATAACATCATGGCGACTCGGGCAACCCGGGAAGTCTATGAGGGAATTTGTGAGGTTATTGAAGATGCTGAGTACTTTGAAGCAGCCAGAATTGTGGTGGTGAAAAAAAGAAATATTCTAGTGACCGAAAAGACAATTGCAGTTGTTAGCGCCGGAACTTCAGATATACCTGTGGCCGAAGAGGCGGCCATAACGGCCGAAACTCTTGGCAATCGTGTCACCCGGGTTTACGATGTGGGGGTTGCTGGGATCCATCGGCTCTTTGCTAATGCAGACACCCTGATGAGTGCCAACGTTTTAGTTGTAGTAGCTGGAATGGAAGGCGCCTTGGCCAGTGTGGTTGGTGGAATGGTGGATAAACCAGTTATTGCCGTTCCAACGAGCATCGGTTATGGTGCCAGTTTTGGTGGCCTGTCAGCATTACTCACCATGCTCAATAGCTGTTCCAGTGGGATTAGTGTGGTTAACATTGATAATGGATTTGGGGCAGGCTACACAGCCAGTATGATTAACAAACTATAAATAAACGAGGTAAATAAGTGAAAGCACTATATTTCAACTGTTTTTCAGGAATCAGCGGGGATATGACTCTCGGTGCCCTCCTGGATTTAGGCATCGATCAAGAACATTTTGTCAACGAATTAGAAAAATTAGACTTAAACGGCTATACCATTGAAATAAAAAAACAGATTAAAAAGTCTATTATCGGAACCGACGTGGATGTCATTTTAAAGGAAGTGCCTGGGCAACATTATACAAGAAATCTTTATGATATCCAAAAAATAATTGACGACAGTGAATTAACAGACTGGGTTAAAGCCAAAAGCAAAGATGTTTTCAAAGAAGTCGCCCGTGCCGAAGGAAAAGTTCATGGTAAACCCATTGATCAGGTTCATTTTCACGAAGTCGGAGCTATTGATTCCATCGTGGATATTGTGGGATCGGTCATATGTCTTGAGCTGCTGGGTATCAAAAAAATCCATGTTTCAAAAATCCATGACGGGAATGGATTTATCAAATGCCAACACGGCATCATTCCAGTACCAGTGCCGGCAGTAATGGAAATGCTTTCGGGTACAAATATTCCTTTTGTGACTGAGGATGTAAAAACAGAAATGGTGACGCCCACAGGAATGGCACTAGTAAAATGTCTTGGGACGTCTTTTGGACAGATACCTGAAATGACTATTGAAAAAGTAGGATATGGCTATGGAAAAAGAGAAACGGGACGCTTAAATGCATTACGTGTTGTTATGGGTGAAGTGCTATAAATCTCAGGGTAAAGATTTATGAAGTTTTGAAGAAGTACTGTAAGTATTTTTAATTAACCAATGGAATATTGTTTAAACTATTAAAACGAATCAAAATATGATTTGTAAGGTATTAAATAAGTTCAATAGTGTTTTCCCTCATTTGTATGAAAACATAAAAAAATCAAAAAAAAAACGCCTAATATACAGGCGTTTTTTTGGATTAACTCAGGTTTTCTAGCATCGCTGATACCTGATTGGCGAGGCCAGCTTCATCGGCGACAAAGACAATCACGGCAAGATTAAGAATGACTGCCGGATGACGCGCTTCTTTAATCTGAACCCCGTCGCCGGTAGTGGAGAGCATGGCGCTTTTTCCTTTTTCGGTAAGATGGGCTTTGATGTGACCCACCAGACCTTTCTGGCTTTCAATCCAATCGGCCAGTTCTTTTAAACCAAGGGCTAAGGCATCCTTTATCTGCTGATACTCACCGCTGATTTCACGCTCAGCTGAGACAATGATGGCGTTTTCATGGTGGGTAATGGAAAGGTCATTATGGTCAAGCTCGGGGTGTTGATGCTCATGATGTTTATGGTCTTTATGCTCGTCATGATCGTGTCCGCAGGCACAGGTCTCTTCCGATTGGGGATGATGTTGATGGTGTTCACCGTGATCGTGACCACAGGTGCAGGACTCTTCCGGCTGGGGATGATGTTGATGGTGTTCACTGTGATCATGGCCGCAGGAGCAGGGCTCGCCATTATGGTCGTGATGAGGATGTGGTTGGTGATGTTCGTGTTTCATATTGTTTATCCTTTCAACTTCTTATAAGATCAGCCAGCAGATTTCCAAGCAGCTGTTCCCAAAAATCACCGGTAAATTTGGTAATTGCGGAGATGGTATAGCAGGGGATACCGGGGTTATAGCTCCGGATACTGGCAGTGACTGAATCCAGACAGCTTTGATCCACACAATCGATTTTATTAATTAAAACACTGCTGGCATTTTCCAGCTGACCTGAGACAAATGGCTCCATGGCTGCAATCAGCCGGAACCATCGCTTGGCATCAACGATGGTGATAATCACAGTTTCCACACCAAAGGCATCTTCTACCGTCTGTTTGATCTTATCGGGATAGGCCAGACCAGTGGCTTCGATAATCAGCCATTGGGGATCGAATTCCGTTTTTAAGTACGAAACCGTATCCTCCAGCTGGGCCGATGAGGTGCAGCAGGCACAGCCGGCAAAAAGATTTTTAACGGTCAGCCCCTGGTTTTCCAGCAATAGGTTGTCCACCCCGGAGCCGCCAATTTCATTTTCCACAATCACCACCGGTGTGGTATGCTCCTTTTTTATAGATCGGACAACCAGAAATTCAGCCAGTTGCAGCAACACACTGGTTTTTCCGGATCCCAGAAATCCTCCTAGTACGATAACTTTCATTTTATTTCCTTTCTTACCTACGAATTCCTTTAAGTAATTGCGAAACTGGACACAAAACTCACGGTACCTTCGTAATTGGCTACTTTTAATTTCGTTCTAAAATCAACATCGACAAACCCAGATAAAGTAGTTCGTCGTTGGAATCAAGATTTATTTTAAACAGTTCCTCAATTCGTTCCAGCTGATTGAGAAAGGAACTGCGATGAATATACAGCTTCTTGGCGGCCGCCGCAGCGTTAAGCCGACAGTCAAAAAAAATCAGCAGCGTTTGGTAATATTCTGTATGCTTCTCGGCATCATATTGCCTGAGCGCCAGCAACTTTTCATTGCAGATCTGATGGGTTTCGAAAATGCCGGTGCTGTTTTTCAGCAGATAAGCAAAGGCATAGTCGTCAAACCGATACGTCCAGAACATCGGCTGGTCGCAGGTGCCGAAATCCAGGGCAATTTCAGTTTGGTGATAGGCCGCCCGCAAATCACCCATGTCCCCAAAAACCCGGCTTAATCCAGCCACCAACAGGCTGTCTCGAAGAAAATAGGGTAATTGTCGATAAAAATTTTTATCATTGACCGAATTAAACTGATCCAGATTAATCAGCATCAGCAGTCGTTCCCTGTAATTCAGACAGACACAGCCCTGCCACTGGTTTTCAATTTCGGAACTGAGGTAATCAGTATAAACATTTTTGGCATACCGGGTATTGGATCGAAACTGAACGATCTGCAGCTTGTCCGTTGTTTTCCAGTTGTTTTCAAAGGCGACTTTCTGCCATTGTTCGTCGGAACTCTGTTCATTTTGTAGCATGTTCAGCAGTGGCTCCCGCAGGCTGTTTAGCGCTACTTCTTTTAAATTGAAGGACTGATATTTTTGTTACAGTTTATCAGCGGTGGTAAATAAATGGGCCAAAATAGTCCGGACATAGGTTTTTGCAATTTCTTCGCTGCCGTTTGACAGCTGGATGATAAACCGTCCTACATAGCCATTATGATCAAAAACATTTTTGCAGATCATTTCGTCTGTACCGGATGGCGATACCACGACGTAGTCAAAGATATCAGGCAAATCATACAAGGACTGGAAACTGGAATCAGTGATAAAATCGTTCACCACTTCTGGGAGTGAATTTTTATTTTCATCCATAAAAGCAGCGCTGGTTAATTCCTCAATGGATTTGGAATAGGCCGTATAATGAAACTTTTTATCAATCAAAAGAATCGGTTCGGTCAGAATCGGCTGGCAGCTGTCAATCAGATCCTGAAAACTGCCATTTTCATAGTAGATCTGGGTCAGCCGCATATCCCATTGATCGAATCGATTGTAGATATCCTGGAGGTAATTGAATAATGATATCGCGGAAAGGTCTGATTTTATCACCATTACGGTTCCTTCAATCATTTTCAGTGATCGGTTTGGTGTTTCGATACACAAAAAGAGCGTCTCAGCACCGTGGTTCCGGCTATCAATCAGGGCTTTGAGACCGTCGGCATCAATAATGACCACAGTTCCCGCAATGTCCAGACCTGTTTCATAAAACACGGGACGCATAAAGCCAATGTCCGGATCACTTTTTTTCTCAAAGCTAACAGCAAACTTTTTAATCAGCCAATAGTAGATTACATCCTGAGAAAGTCTCATAGGCACCTCTAATTTTAAATAAATTTTCAGAAATTTCACGATGTGAGTTCATTCTATGACATGCATCGCCATTTTGCAAGGTTGCATTATTATATCTCCACGATATCCTACACTATGTAGAGAATGAACCCTGCAGTATCCTCTACTATGCCGGATGTACTTTTCGTAAAAATACCACTATAATCAAACCATGTAAACGGTTTTGATTGTGATTAGTGATTAAATTGGCAAATATTAACGAAATCTAGGAGGAAATATTATGTTAACATCAAAAGAAAATTTTTTACTGGCTGCAGTAGAACACAAAAAACCAGAGTGGGTTCCCAATGAAATGAGTGATGTCATTATGTATGGCGGTGCTTTTGAGAGCTTTGAAAACGGCCCGGCCGGCGGTGGTCTGGACGGCTTCGGGGTAACCTGGCATGCCACCGAATCAGCTGGCGGCCAGCCGGTTCCGGGTGGTAAACCGGTGCTAGATGATATTGAAAAATGGGAAGATGTCGTTAAGTTTCCCAATTTGGACGAGTATGACTGGGAAGGCAGCCTTGCCATGCAGTCTGCCATTATGGGAGCAGATCGTGATCAGCGCGTGGTTGAATATGGCATGTGGAATGGTCAGTTTTTACGTTTGACGCATTTAATGGGTTTCGAAAATGCCCTCTGTGCCATGTTGGAAGAACCGGAAGCCTGCGACGCGCTCTTTACTGCCATTACCGATTATAAAATTAAGCTGGTCGAACGGGTCGCCAAACATTTTAAACCGGATATTATTACCAGCTATGATGACATTGCCACCGAAAGAGGTTTGTTTATGTCACCAGGTACCTATCGATCGCTGATTAAACCGCATCATAAGCGGTTAAATGACGCCATCAGAGCCAATGGCATCGTTCCCTTTATCCATACCTGTGGGAAATGTGAAGAGATCATTCCCGATTATGTGGAAATCGGTACGGCTGCCTGGACATCGGCTCAACCAATGAACGATATTGAAGGGATTTTGAAAAAATACGGCAGCCAGATTGCTGTAGTTGGCGGTTATGACACCAATGGCCGTCCTGGTCTGGAAGATGCCACAAATGAAGAAATTGATGCTGACGTTAAACGTTGCATGGAAACCTATGGTTCTTATGGCAGCTACGTATTTATGGGCTTTAGATTGATGAGCGGAGCTGGCCCGGAAAGCTTTATGGAAGGTATTCTTCCGATTAATGCTGCCGTTGAAAAATATAAGCATATCAAATAATCTACACAAAGAGTAATCACTGGAGGAGAAGACCATGATCATTATTGGAGAAAAAATTAACGGCGCGATTCCCTCAACCGCCAAAGCCATTGCTGCCAAGGATGCCCAATTTATTAAAAACCTGGCGATTAAGCAGGCAGAAGCCGGAGCAGATTTCATCGATGTCTGCGCATCCGTAGATGATGACATCGAACTGGAAACCATGAAATGGCTGATCGACATTGTTCAGGAAGCGGTGGATACGCCGATTGCGGTTGACAGTCCCAATGTCTACACCTGCATCGAGTCGATGAAATACTGCAACAAACCAGGACTGTTTAATTCCGTTTCATTAGAAGGCGACAAGGTTGATGTGGCGTTTAACGCCATCGCCGATACCAAATGGGAATGCGTCGCGTTGTTAAACAGCGACAAGGGGATTCCGAAAACTGCTAAAGACCGGCTGGATGTTTTTGCCGATCTGATGGTGAAGGTTAAAGAATACAACATCGACCCATCACGGATGCATATTGATCCCTTGATTGAAATGCTCTGTACATCCGAAGACGGCATTACCATGGTAACCGAAGTCATCCGTGGCATTAAAGCCCAATATCCGACCATTCATGTCACCGGCGCAGTCAGCAATATTTCCTTTAATCTGCCCGCCCGCCGAATTGCCAACCAGGCCTTTGCCGTATTGGCCATGAGCACCGGCATGGACAGCTTCATCCTCGATCCGCTCAACAAGGATATGATGGGAATGCTGTTTGCCACTGAAGCGATGATGGGCGAAGACGAATATTGTATGGAATACATCGGCGCCTTCCGCGAAGGCATTTTTGTAAAATAAGTGCATTAAATTTAAATCAAAAATAAAAGGAGAAAATCTACATGTCAAAAATAGCAGAAGTTAAAAATTTAGTCGAAACCGGTAAATCAAAGAAGGTGGCAGCAGCCGTTCAGGAAGCATTGGACGCTGGCGATAAAGCACAGGATATCCTGGATGCGATGATCGCTTCCATGGGTGTGGTTGGTGATAAATTCTCATCCGGCGAAATCTTTGTCCCGGAAATGCTGATTGCCGCCAAAGCCATGTCAAAAGGGGTAGAAGTTTTAAAACCAGTCATGGCAGGGGATGGCTCCAGCTCATTAGGGACCTGCATCATGGGAACCGTGGCCGGCGATCTTCACGATATCGGCAAAAACCTGGTTGTGATGATGCTTGAAAGCGCTGGCTTTGATATGGTTGACCTGGGTGTTGACGTTCCAGCGGAACGATTTGTGGAAGCGGCTAAAGAAAATAAAAATGTTGTTCTGGTTGCCTGTTCCGGTCTGTTGACTACAACCATGCCAGCTTTGAAAGAAGCGGTTCAGACCATTAAAGCGGCAATACCTGAGATGAAAGTCATCGTCGGCGGTGCCCCTGTTACACAAGAATATGCTGACGAAATCGGTGCTGATGGTTATGCACCGGATGCCGGAAGCTCGGCAGCCAAGGCTAAGGAAATCATTGGGGCATAAGGGATAGTTTTGGCCATAAAATAATCAAAAATTAATAAATACTGTCAATAGTTAATCTTAAACCCCTATTTAAGATTGACTATTTTCGATGTTCAAAAGCATAACCAAAACTTATCAACAGCTTTGCCTTTTTGAATTATCTTTTTTTTAGAAAATTCGTTATAGTGGATAAGATTCTTTTTTAAAAGCATCGGAAATGAAAACGTTTATCAAAATTGATGCTGTTGTGTCAACCAATTGAAATGTTAAAATTTCCTGAGCAAAATTATGATACGAGGTAAAAAATTATGAAGAATAACAAAAGAAAATGGATATTTCAATTAGGCATTCCAATTCTTGCGATCTATTTATTGATTACTTGTATGGCTTTAGCTATTTTTAGTCAAAATAGTTTGCCGGAGTCTTCAATGCTTAATCAGCCACTGATCATCCTGGCAATTTTGGGCATTGGTCTATGTTTAAATTTAGGTTCATTGATTATTCTGTCATCAAAATATTACAAACGTTCATCAAAAATAGCTGGCATTTTGGAACACCTCACAGACGGCGCGGGAAACCTTGAATTGAGTGCGATTGAAAATGACCCAGATGAATTAAGTCAGGCTGTTATGACGTTGGTAAGTAAAATGCAGATATATTCAGATGCAGCAAGTCAATTAGCAACCGGAGAACTTTCGCTTGAAGCGCTGCCAATATCAAATAATGACGTATTGGGAAGAAATCTTATTTTAATTGGTGAGTCCCTATCCATACTGGAAGGCGACACTAAAAAATTATCCGCCATGATGGATCCTGACGATGTTAAACCAGCTGCCGCGAGTCTTTCAGGAATCTATTTGTCTCTGTTTGATAATATTAGTAGAATAGTCACTCAAAATTCGGCCAAAATTGAACTGTATGAGCATGCCATGGATGCCATACCGTATCCCATGCACATTCTGGATACCAATTCCCATTGGCTGTTTTTTAATAAAACCCTGGAGAATTCACTTTTGCAGGCCGGCATTATTGAAAACCGGGAAAGTGCCTATGGCAGAAAAGCTTGTGAATTTGGGGTGGAACATTGTAATACCGCAGAATGTCCGGAAAACTGCAGTATTTATCAGTTGGTTAATAACGGCATTACTACCTTTGACTTTGAATTTTTAGGCGCATACCTGCAAAAGAATTCCCGATTGATCACCAACAAAAAAAATAAAAATCTCGGTTTTCTAGAAATAACCATGGATCTGACATCAATGGTGAGTATCAATCGATACACAGAGGCCGAGGTTTCACGGCTCAAAGAAAACCTGCTGCTTCTAGCCGATGGCGATCTGAACTTTGATCTGACGATCGGTGAAGGCAATCAATACACGGCCGAAATAAAAGAATACTTCGGGGCAATCAATACGAGTTTAGGTGTTGTCAAAGGGTCTGTTGGGGATCTGATTGGCGAAGCCAACATGCTGTTAGACTCCATTATTAAAGGAAAGCAGATAAAAGCTGATGAAACACGTTTTAGAGGCTCATGGCAAACCATTATTTCCGGGATGAACAACATCCTGATGGAGATTGCTAAGCCCTTTGATGAGATTTCGACAGTAATGGATGCCATTTCGATAGGAAATTTAAGTACCAGCATCACGGGACACTACGAAGGCGGTTTTGACCAGATGAAACAATCGGTGAATGGCACGGTTGCACAATTAAACAGTGTTATTGAAGAAATTTCTGCGGTTACCCGGGAAATTGGCAATGGTAACCTTGATATCGACGATATTCAGGCGTATAGCGGCGACTTTGTCGGGATCTCAAATGCTCTGAATGAGATTATCAAAACATTAAATACCTTGTTAAGTGAAATCTATACGGCGGCCTTGCAGGTCAGTTCAGGTGCCAACCAGGTAGCGGCCGGCAGCCAGTCGTTAGCTCAGGGTGCCACTGAACAGGCCAGTTCCATCGAAGAATTGACCGCATCAATCACTGAAATTGCCGATCAGACCAAGGAAAACGCCAAAAATGCCAATAAGGCCCGGGAACTAACCGGGGTTGTTCGTGAAAATGCCGATATTGGCAACGGTCAGATGACTGAAATGCAAAACGCCATGATTGATATCAATCAATCATCCAAAGACATATCCAAAATCATTAAAGTGATTGACGACATTGCTTTCCAGACCAATATTCTGGCTTTAAATGCCGCCGTTGAGGCAGCCCGGGCCGGTCAGCATGGCAGGGGTTTTGCGGTAGTGGCTGAAGAGGTCCGAACCTTGGCGGCCCGCAGCGCCGAAGCGGCAAAGGAAACCACCCGGCTGATTGAAGGTTCCATCGATAAGGTTCAACATGGGACGCGAATGGCCAACGAAACCGCAACGGCGCTTAATGATATTGTCAATGGCATTGGCGAAATCACTGATCTGATGGGAAATATCGCCCTGGCATCAAACGATCAGGCAACCGGCATCGCCCAGATTAATGCCGGCATTGATCAGGTGGCCCAAGTGGTTCAGCAAAACTCAGCAACCTCGGAGGAGAGTGCTGCTGCCAGTGAAGAGCTTTCCAGCCAGGCGGAACTTTTAAAAGAAACCATCCATCAATTTACCTTAAGAAAGTAAAATAATAATCAATAAAAGTTATCTGTTTGTCTGCATGCAGACAAATTTCAGATAGCTTTTTTATTCTGTAAACTTATATTGTAGCCAGTTCGCTATTGGGATAGCAGAAAAATCGCAATCTATGATTGAATTGAAGTAAAAACAAGATGCTTCATAAATTTGGCATTGTGTGGAAAACAAACGAATGATAAAATTGGAGCAAAGAATGCAATTTTGAATGATCATCCCAGCGAGGTGGAAAATGGATTTCAGAAAATTGGAGTATTTTATAGCGGCGGTTGAGCACGGCAGTTTTACCAAAGCGGCTCAGGAATGCTTTGTCTCCCAGACGGCCATGAGCCAACAGATGGCCGCTATGGAACAGGAACTGGATTTTCAATTGTTTGACCGATCCGGTTATCGTCCGACCTTAACCTTGGCCGGCAAAGCTTTTTATGAAGCCAGCAAGCGGATAATTGAGGATTACGAACAAGCAGTAACAAAGGCCAAGGCCTTAAAAAATGGGTTTTCAGGATCATTGCGAATCGGCGTATCCGGTCCGGTTGAAAAACGTTTTTTGCCGGAGGTGTTAAGTAAATTTGTCGCCCATCACCCAGAAGTGAATCTTGAACTGTATGAACTCAGCTTTAGAAAATTATCAGAGAAAATAAGAAATAACGAAATTGATATCATGTTCGGACTGGCCAATGAAATTCAGACCTATACCCAGATTGAGATCACAACCTTATTCACCAGCACCCTATGCGTCATTGTCTCAACCAGTCACCCCTGGCATGATCGCTCGGAAATCTATGGCAATGAATTGAAATCTGAGAAGCTGATTATTTTTTCAAAAACCTATGGACCCAAGTATCATGACTCTTTTTTCAGGAGCTGCGAACAGGACGGTTTTGAACCGAATGTTATTAAAGAGGTCGATAATTTTGATGAAATGATTTTATTGGTCAGTGCCAATAAAGGAATTACCATTATTTCTGAGGAAGTGCTGACCGAAGCTTCCGGAATTCACAGGATAAAACTGATCGAAACCCATCATCATTCCGAATTCTGCATGGCGCGAAATAAAAATGATGATAATCCCCTCATTGATGAATTTATGCAATTGATTATCAAAAAGAGTAAGGAGGGAGCAAGTGCTTGAATCGACAAACCCTGGAGTATTTTATCGCATTATCCGAAACTTTAAATTTCACTGAAGCGGCAAGACGCCAGTTTGTTTCACAAACGACCATCAGTCGTGCCATCAAACAATTGGAAAAAGAGATTGGTTTCGCACTTTTTGAAAGGTGCACCACAAAAGTACAACTCACTGCAGCGGGTAGCGATTATTTAACCAGTGTGAAATCGATACTGAAATTATACGATAAAGCAGTTGAAGATGGCGTGCGTTTAAGTTATAAAGAAAACAATGTCTTAAAAGTGGGCTTTTCTAATGATCTGGGCTTTGAGTATGTAACTGAGGTATTGAAACCATATCAGCAGAAAAATGAAAATGTCGAAATCGTTCTGCAACAAGGTACACCGGCACAATTGTTGACCCAAATCAACGATGGAACTTTGGATATTATTTCGGTCTTTAAAGCCGAACTGCAGGATGAAAAAGGAATCAATTCATTAAATGTCTGTCAATATAATGTAAAAGTTGGTGTGGGGCCATTTCATCGGTTTGCAGGACGAGAAGCGATTACAGCATCTGAACTTAGAAATGAGAAAATTATTGTGCCCAAAAGGGAAAGCTTTCAGAAGCATTATGATTATATTCTAGAATGCTGTCGTCAGGATGGCTTTGATCCGATAGTCATCGAAGTCGATTCGTTTGAAACCCAGTTACTGTTAACTGAATTGGGAAGGGGTATTTCTTTCTATCCTGATTCAGATGGGCTGACGAAAAAATATCAGACGATCACGTTTTTGAAAATTAATCAGACGCATCATCAGTACAACATCGAGTTTGCCTGGAATCAGGCGAATAAAAATCCTTGTCTTAACGCATTCCTCACTACAGCGCGAGACAAAAATTAAAGAGGTCACAAAAGCCTGGTACTTATGCATTTTTAGCATAAGTACCAGGCTTTTTAATCGTTAGACAACGGCGTTAATTTTAATTACGATAGAAGCGTTGAAGATGACAACAATACTATTATTTTATTTTGTAAGGCAGAGATTTAATGAAAAAATTTGAACAATTATTTTCGCCAGTAGTACTGGGAAACAGACAGTTTAGAAACCGGATTTTTGCAGCGCCAATTGGGCTAGAATACTATCCCGACGAGCGATTGCATCCGGGGGATGAATTTATCGCTTATTTTGAAAGAAAGGCTCAGGGCGGAGCGGCCACCGTCAGCATTGGTTCAGCAATGGCCGATAATGCCAGAGGTGCCATCGGTCCGACCATCAGACTGGATGATCCCACCGCTTTGTCGCCTTTATACAGACTTTCTCAATGTATCAGCAGGCACGGCGCTGTTGCCGATATTGAACTCCAACACTGTGGGGCAAATTCATATCACAGCAAGTTTGGTCTGGGAAATGAGATTTTTGGCGCCTTTGATTCGGTTAATGGTTTAGGGATGGAGATTCCGCAAATGCCGGAAGAAGTTATTTTTGAGATCATCAAGAAATTTGGCGATGCGGCACAAACCGCCAAACATTGCGGTTTTGGAATGGTAACCATCCATGCTGGTCATGGCTGGATGTTTAACCAGTTTCTTGGACCCCATAACAATCGTCGGGACCAGTGGGGTGGTTCCATGGAAAATCGGGCCCGCTTTGTCAATGCGGCCATTGCCGACATCAAGAAAAAGTGCGGTCGTGATTTTCCAGTTTGCGTTCGGATTAGCGGAGCAGAGCTTTTTGAAGGCGGTTATGACATTGACTATGGCGTTGAGATTGCCAAACAATTAGATGGCCATGCGGATCTGATCAACGTTTCGGTAGGCGCTCACGAAGAAACTTCGGTGTTTACCATCACTTCCCCCAGTATGTTTTTAGATGATGGAGCCAATGTAAAATATGCGGCAGCTGTGAAAAAAGTCATCCGCCATTCTAAAATTGCAACGGTAGGTGCGTTGGCTGAACCGGAGCTGTTGGAAGAGATCATTGCATCAGGAAAAGCCGATGTGGTGATGTTGTGCCGTCAATTAATGGCTGATCCGGACACCCCGGTTAAAGCCCAAATGGGACAGGATAAAAAAATTCGCAAATGCATTCGTTGCTTTGAATGTTTCTCGGCGCACTTCACAAAGTTAACAAGCATTTGTGCCATCAATCCAGAAATTGGTTTTGAACGGGAAGTAAAATACAATCAGGTATTGCCTCAAAAGAAGAAAAAAGTATTGATTGCTGGTGGCGGCATCGGTGGCATGCAAGCGGCTCTAACTGCTTATGAACACGGCCATGAAGTCATTCTTTGTGAAAAATCAAATGAATTGGGCGGTGCTTTGCGCTGTGAGAAAAAAGTACCTTTCAAGCAGAACATGCAGCAATATTTGGATTCACAAAGCGCGCTGATTGAAGAAGCGGAAATTGACTTGCGCATGAATACCGAAGTTACACCCGAATTAGCTAAAGCCTTAAAACCAGATGTTATCATTGCTGCGTTGGGCGCAAAAGCGGTGATGCCCAATATTCCCGGTATTGAAGGTAAAAACGTTATGGATGCAGATGCGGGATATCTGGAGGCCGAGAAAGTTGGCGAAAAAGCAGTTGTTCTTGGTGGCGGATTATCCGGGATTGAGTTGGCCATTTATCTTTCCCAGTTAAGGAAAAAAGTGACCATTATCGAAATGTCCAACAGTTTGAACTTTTCAAACAATGTCATTCACTCAATGGCCATTAACAATGAAATCATCAAGTATCAAATCGAGGTGGTCACTTCAACCAAAGCCGTCGAGATTACTGAAAAAGGTGTTATTGGTGAGTTTGTTGGCGACACATTTTCAGAAGAACAATGCTGTGATACCATCGCAAAAGGAATGTTGGTATCGGCCGTGACCCAGGCCAGTTTAAATCAACACTACGAAATTGGCAAACAGAGCCTTTATGAAGCGGACACGGTGATCTATGCGCTTGGACAGAAACCGCTGCGAAAACAGTCAAATGAATTGAGAAACTGCGCACCATTATTCTTTGAACTTGGCGATTGTGTTGAACCTAAAAATGTTTATACGGCCAATGCCACCGCCTATACCATTGCCCGGGATATCGGACGTTATTGATAAAACATCATAAGTAAACCTGATTATCATCTTTGCCTCTTTGAATTATCTTTTTGGGTAGAAATTCGTTATACTTGTCTTAGTTAGATAAATAACAAACAAGGAGAAACGAATTAATGGGAAAAATAATTATGACTGGTGTTGACGGTAATTTTGGCGGTTGCTCCGCACGCAGTATTTTAAAAAAGGTATCAAAAGATCAACTGATCTTTACAACCCCAAACAAGGATGTCATTAAACAGTATCAAGAACAGGGCGTCGAGACCCGATATGCGGATATCTTTGATAAAGAGACATTATTAAAAGCCTTTGCAGGGGGAGAGGTACTACTGCTAATCTCTATGCCTTTTGTTGGTGAGCGCCGAAGAACTGCTCACAAGAACGCGATTGATGCTGCCGTTGAAGCGGGTGTGAAAAAAATTGTTTATACCTCCATTGTCGGTGCCGGCGAAGAAGACTGTGATACCTATGAAGTTTCAGATCATAAAATCACCGAAGCTTACCTGAAAAGCCTTGATATTGACTGGATCATCTTACGGGATTCCCAGTATGCCGAGGCAATGGTATCGGTGTTTGAACAAAGTGCCGCCGAAAACGGTGTAATGGCCACTAACATGGGCAATGGGCACATGGCCTTCATTTCACGGGATGATTGTGCCGAAGTCGCTGCCTGTGTGGCGGCCGGGGCTGGCGAAAACAATACCATCTACGATATCAGTGGACCGGAAGCGATGACCATTACCGAATTCTGTAAAATCGGCAGCGAAGTCACCGGCAAAACGGTTACCTATCAGGAATTGACTGACGACGAGATGTACGCCTTCTTCGATTCTATTGGTGTGCCGAGAAATACCGAAGGTGAATGGGCCGAAACAGCCAAGAACTTTCCCTTCTGTTCCGATGGGATGGTGACCTTTGGCCGGGCCATCCGCTTGGAACAGATGAACGCCTGCTCCAAGGATGTAGAAATGCTGATTGGCAGAAAACCATTATCAGTCCGGGAAATCTTCGAGGATCTGGAAAATCACCGGATTGGTAGCCGAACCTCAACTGAAAATTAACAAAGTTAGAAAAGAAAAAAACAGCATTATCCAATTAATGGAGATGCTGTTTTTTGTTTGTCTTTATAAAAGGAATACAAATGATTTCTTATTGCGGTACATTTCGCAATAAAATTCCACAGGACAAAAACAATTGAAACATCATGTCGTCCTGGAGCATCTCATAATTCAGACCCGTGAGCTTTTGAATGTTTTTTAAACGATAAACCACGGTGTGGCGATGGATCTTGAGTGAATCAGCGGCCGCGGTAATGTTTTTGCCGTTGGCAATATAGGCTCTAAGACATAAAAGCAACTCGTGGGTATAGGGATCCTGCTGATTCAAGCTTTTAAGCTGGGGGACAATGAGCACATCGAGTTTGGTGTGGAGATCAAGAACCGTTAAAATATGATCGGCATAAATGTCATTAAAACAGATAATTTCACAAGCAGCATCATTGGCGTATTCGTTGGCTATCTGACACTGCAGATAGGCCAGATTAATTTCATAGATATCATTAAAAACCATACTCTTCGTCGCTTTGAATTCGCGTTTGGCTAAGAAATCCAGAATCAGCTCATGGAACTGTTTTTTATTTTCAGGTTCGAGATTGTAATCACAGACGAGAATCAGTGACTCAAACAAAAAAATCAGCTGATCTTTAAACAATCGGGAAAGCTGATTAGAGTAACCCTGAGTGCTGAAATCCGAATCAATAATTTTTCCGGCAGGGCTAAAGCACCATAAGGCATAAGGTTCCGCGATCTTGCGGTCTTTTAAACCTAAATGATGGGCGAGGATATGGGGATCGACGTATTTTTCTTTAATCAAACGGTAGAGATACCAGGGGGTTTCCAGATTTTTGCAAAATTCGTCATTCACCTTTAGGGCATTTTCGATTATTTGCTGAGCCAGCCACAGGTTGGCATATTCGGACTTTGTCAGCGGACTGATCAGTTCCGTCATCGCCAGTGATCCGAACAGCTGGCCATTGACAAGAATCGGCGCAATCAGGCGTTTGATGTTTCCAAACGTATCCGGGGACTGATAATAAAAGGGCTGGTGCTGGGTTCTGAACTTTTCGCTGAGATTGATACTGTCAACCTCTTTTAAAGAATAGCCTTTTTCCAGAACGTGAGCCCAGATCGCATCCAATTTATCCAGATTCATGTTACTGATGCGCATCAGCAGCCCCTGGGAATCGTCAAACAAGGCCGCCGGGTTTTTAAGATACCGGCAGGCTTCGTCCAGGATGGCCTGGAGCGTCTGGCCGTTAAAAATCGCTTCGTTAATGTGTTCCAGCCATCGTTGATAGCGGTCAAAAATCGCCTGAACCGCGTCAAACAGCTCACCGGCATCGGTTTGCGAAGGTATGATGATAACCGACCAATGGGGGTCGAGCAGGGCTTCGTCAATCGGACCCAGACAGATAAAGGACAATGATTTTGGCGATTGCAGGTCAGCTAATTGTTTTGCATCGCTGAGATAGAGCAATTCCTCACTCAGGTCACAACCACCCTCAGGGCGATAAAAGCGGATACCAGTGAGGTTTAATAAGATGGTTTTACCCGAAATTAAATGCGTATCCGGTCTAGCGATCAGTTCAAAAATAATATCAATGCTCAGTTTCATGAGGAACTCCTTTTGTCTTGTACAAATTTGTATAACAAACGCACTTATTTTTTTATTATATGGACAATGACTTTAAAGTGCAAGTTAAATATAATAAGGACAAATAAAATATTGAGAAGGATTTCATTATCACTTCTCAATCAAAAGCAATCTGGTAATATGTCAAGCGGTTATTTTTTAATGACAGAAACAAAAGATTGAGAAAGGGGTAACTTTAATAAACCCTGGTGTTTTCAAGAAAAAAACAGGTAAAAGAAAAAAGTATTTAGTTGATGTCAGCAACT
>NZ_CAKMJU010000088.1:0-11596 GCF_927416815.1 uncultured Acetobacterium sp.
GCATTTCCAAATGGCGCAGCAGGGTTAATTGAAGTAACTACCGCCAGTGATGGAAAAATTAAAATGATTGAAGTAAAGGACAATGGGGTGGGGTTAAACCAAAATTTTTAGATTAAAAAATAGCTCAAAGTTTAACTATCCAAAATAGATAGTTAAACCTTAAGCTACGTCGCTTATAAAATTGCCTCGTTGCAATTTATAGTTTAAATGCAAATGAAGTTTTTGTTCCTTCACTTCCTGTTTCAATAATTAATTTACCCACCAGTTTTTCATAAACGTATGATTTTACAATCGATAATCCCAAACTGTTGGTTTTTATCTGGCCGGGTTTATACCCCACCCCATTGTCCTTTACTTCAATCATTTTAATTTTTCCATCACTGGCGGTAGTTACTTCAATTAACCCTGCTGCGCCATTTGGAAATGCATATTTCAGGGAATTTTGGATCAATTCATTAACAACCAGGGCGACAACGGTTGATTTTTCACTGTCGATGAAAAAATCAGTTCCCTTAACCGTAATCTCAATCTTGTCGTTGTCGGTTACGCCAAAGGATATCATATTGTGTTTTATTTTATCGAGCACCTCTCTGACCGACACCAGATCATTCGATTTATTCTCAAGCAGTTCGTGAGTTACTGCAATACTCATAATCCGATTAATGCTGTCGCTTAAGATGGTTTTAACCGCAGGATCTTTAGAGCTCCGACTTTGAAGCCTCAGTAAAGATGCCACTGTTTGAAGATTATTCTTAATCCGATGATGTATTTCGTGCGAGCTGACCAAGTAGTTGTTTACCTCATTCTCATATTTTCGCATTTCGGTGATATCATCAATAAAGACAATCACATCAACATTCTTTTTGATGCGCATGATGATATGAATGCGATAAAATTTTTCACCGATCGTTACCTTGCCATCATAACATTTTTCAATAATAACATGACTTTGATCATCACTGCTGAAGGTTCCCTGGATATTTGCGATAATATCATCAAAATTTTTGGGTGAATAGTTCAAATTGTCAAAATGCTGATTCTTTATCGATTTATAACCCAGCTCCTGATACAATTTAACCGCCCGTTGATTGTAGTACCTTAAATGACCGCTTATGTCAAAGATTAAAATACCTTCCCGCAATTGCAATTCTTCATTATCGCTGTTAATCCCAAAAATCGACCCCCACACCGCATCGATTTTATCATTGTCCGGCATTGGTTCTAGCTTTACCACTGGTTTTTCATCTGAATTCAAATCCAGCACTTTTTCTAGTATTAAAGTGGCTACCACATTGTCCTGGTGTTTGATCGGCACAACGGTTTGTCTGGTCCAGATTTTATTCTCATGGCGGTCAAAGCTTACGCCAATGATTTCTTTTGAAGTTACACCCAAATCAAAGGAGCGAAATACCGCTGGTTCATTCTCCCGATAGATAATATCACCCAGAAATGAGTCGACATAAATTGACTGTCTTTCTTTATAGGACTCGGCCACAACAACGGCCAGATCCTCATTATGAACCTTGATATCGATAAAGGTTTCGCCATCAAAACCTTCATTGAAATAGGGCAAAATCTTGGCCACATCGATAATCGCTTCGATTTCGTCATTATTTAAGAGGGTATATTCTTTGCATTTTTTGATTATAAAATCACGATCACAGGAGTAAACCATATCATCCGCCTTTATTTGCCCGCATCAGCAACATTTCACTGATAATCCGCAGCGAACAGCTTTTCTCCATACTCAGAGACCGCATTTTCTGATAAGCAGTATTTTCATCCAGGCCTTCACTTTGCATTAAAAAGCCTTTAGCTCTCTCGATTATTTTACGTTCTTCCAATCTTTTTGTGGCTTCATCGAGCTTGTCTTCGGTATCAGTAGTTTCCTGCGCCTTTGCATAGGCAATTTTTAGAGCTGGTACCAGACTCTTTTCATCAACCGCTTTGACAACATAACCAAACACACCAACATTTTTGGCTCCTTCAATAAAGACCTCATCCGAATAGGCAGTCAGTAAAACAACACATTTGCATAGCCCGTCGCGGCGAATAATTCTAGCGGCGCTGATCCCATCCAAATTCGGCATGTTAATATCCATCAGCACCAGATCTGGTTGGTGGTTTTACATAGATTAATGGCATCAAAGCCATCTTTTCCCTCATCGACCACATCAAACCCGGCATCTTCCAACATACAGCGGATATCCATCCGTGTTACTGGTTCATCTTCAACAATGATAATTCTCATACTAACCTCAATTCCACTCAAGAAATTTTCGTAACTCCTCGATATTTTGATTTTTTAGCGATGAAATTCTAAATATTTCGTTGACTCCAGTTTGTCTTAACGCGTCATAAGCGTAATCGTCAGTCTCATCATCCTCAATTAAATCGGTTTTTGTTACGATACCAATGATCTCTTTGGTGAACATTCTGGCAAAACCAGGCGGAAAGACATTTCGTCTGCTTTTACAGTCCATCACCAGCGCTACCACATCGGCTTCGACCGAGGTCACATGCAAGGCCGAATAATAACCGCGATTCTCCAGATATTCTCCTGGTGTATCAATTACATTCCGATGAAATTCGATCACCTGGGTCTTGTCATAATCGAGATGGCAGGATTCCAGCCGCTGATAAAGAGTCGTTTTGCCGCTTCCTGAAGCTCCGACAAACATCACTTTTTTCATTGTGCCCTCCTAAGATCGGGTGACGGTTGGAATCGACATCCCCTGCAGCATCGACAGGGTCTTGAGCACCTCGCTAATTGATGCTTCCACCGAGGCGACATCGCCTTCGATGACTAATGACCCATTAAAACGATCAACGTAACCGATTTCAACGTCTCCCGATTTAACCGCTACATCGGCTGCGATAATCGCTGCTTCACTGGGGGTGATCGTTAGAATCCCGATCGAATTGCGGTTTTCCGCTAATCCCAACTTTTTATAAAGGCTATTATCGGGATTGACTATAATATGCGCTAAGGTAACCTGTTTTCCGGGAACATATTCCTGGATCACGCGTTTGACATCTTCATTCATTGTTGAATTCTCCTTGTCAGTTAGAGCATCTTCAACAAACCAATCATATAAAATAATCATTTGTTTGTCAACACTTTAACCTGAAATACTCACTTTATCCACGACTCTTGTGATCATTTACAGCCTGCTCACACTGCCTGCATTAAGGATTATTATTAACACTGACTGACTAAATAACCAAACGTTAGCGTCAGCATAATAATCAATCCTTAAGCAGCTAGTCTAAGATATTCTTTTATCTTATTATGTCTAACTATTCAGCTTGATCCATTTCTGCCGGTAAAATAAGTGACACAGTTTCATGGGGTCTGGCAATAACGTGAACTGAGATCAGCATGCCAACTCGTGAAGCTGCTGCTGCACCGGCATCTGTGGCGGCTTTGACAGCTCCGACATCACCTCTGACAATAACGGTTACTAAGCCGCTACCGATTTGCTCTTTACCAACCAACCTTACATTAGCAGCCTTAACCATCGCATCTGCAGCTTCAATGGCTCCTACTAATCCTTTTGTTTCAATCATTCCTAACGCTTCTGTTGAACTCATTTTTTCCTCCTGTAGTTTTATTTGAAATACAATCTTATTTCTAGTCTATTTCTTTTCTTCACATAAATCCTGCCAGTTAGCCGGATAGGCGGCAAAGAAAAATGTGCAATGGTCTGGCGAGCTAAATGTTACCGGTGTTTCTTTGGGGATAAAGATCACGTCGCCGCCATGTCCGGTGTAGGTTTTACCATTATAGGTAATTTCCAAAGTTCCTTCGATGATATAGTCCAGTTCATCATAGCCGAGATACCAGTCAAAAGCAGATTTTTCAATTTTTAAAAAGCCGGTGGCCATGTTGGGGCTTTCTTCAATGGTGAGGATTTCTTTAAAGGTAACCTTGTCTGTCGGATTTCCGGTATCGAAGGTTTCAAAAACAACACGATCTCTTTTTATCAGTTTAATTCTATCGGTCTCCGTGTTCTTTTTTAATTGTTGTTGATCTGATTTAAAAGATTCCAAGACCTCGTTGACAATCCGGTTCAACAATTCTTCTGAAATATCCACACCGGCGGTGCTGTCTTTAAGCATTTCTTCATTATCATTCTTCATATCTCTTTTTGTTCCTCCTTCTTTCTACGATTGCTAGCTTTATAACAGGGTACTTTTAAAATTTTTATGCGGCGATGGAATAATTGAGTAGTAGACGATATTGCCACTTTCTTTGATTGAAGCGACCCCAGCTTCCATCGATGCATTCACTTCTGAAATATCACCAGTCATAACGACATAGGATTTTCCACCGATGCCAGAACCCAGTCGTAAATCTACCAGTTGTACCCCGGATGATTTAACACAGGTATCGGCGGCGACGATCAACGATGCCATTGCCAGACTTTCGATCACCCCGATTGCGCCAATTTTATCAATCGTAGCCGATCCGGTCATGGCTGGAAAAAGCTGCTCATCAACATTGGGAATCATTAAATCATCAATAATAAATTCCTTGCCCAGCTCTTTCCCGGCCTTTATTGAATTTTCAACCGACCCGACGTCGCCATAGATTAAGGTAATATATTTTCCCGGACACGTTGCTGTTGAAAACATCAATTGGACGTTGGCTGTCTTTAGCATATGATCCGCCACTTCCATACCTTTTGCGATACTATTGAGTTCCACAAAACCAATTGCATTTATCATCCTATCCCTCCTTGGGCTTCAATTGTTATCATCTCAGGGGTGACCTCTTTAATGATTCCGGCGATACTGGCATGAACCTTTGCCCCCAGATCTCCACTTTCAATGCTGCCAATCACGGTTCCTTTGCTGACTGACATGCCTTTTTGGACAACCGCTTTGACGGCTGTGCCAAGATGCTGTTTTAGGGGGATCCTTACCGATTCGACTTGATGCTCAAATTTTTGCAGTGGTGCTGGCCGATCATATTCTTTAAGCCCCAGCCGCCCAATTAAGCGCTTAACCGGAATTTTGCGGTATTCAATCATTTCTGATGGCGGCTTTTGTTCTTCGTTTCTATCAATTTTAATGCCTGCTTTGGCCATTTCCTGTTTAATCATGATATTGACTCTTCGGGGGGATAAACCATTTGGACAAGCATATAATTCACAGGCCCCGCATTCAGAACAAGCCAGGGCTGTTTTCATTCCCGAGAAATCAGACAAGCCATAGTTGGCAATCCGCATGACGATGTGTGGTTTAACATGATGACCAAGTAAATCCCGGGGACATAAATCGGTACACTTCTGGCACTGGATACAGGCAATCCGCGATTGTTTCAAGACCTGTTCCAAGCTTTTCATTTTTTCCCGGATCACTAGAGCATCCTGGTTTAATAAAATAATCGCCTTTGTGGTTTTGGTTATCGGTAAGTCAAAATCGGTGATCAGCTTGCCCATCATCGGACCGCCGTCGATGCCGACCATACTTTCAAATGTTTCGACCCCGCATAATTCCAGTGCTTTTTTGTAACTCATCCCAATTGCTAGCGATAGGGTGACTGGCTGATTAACTTCCCCGGTGACGGTAACAAAGGTACTGGTGACGGGGATTCCCGCTACAGCCTGGTTGACGTTTAAAATGGTTTCAACATTACAGACAATACAACCGACATTTAAGGGAATCCCGCCTTTGGGGACAACTCTTTTTAAAACTTCGTAGACGGTTATCTGTTCATCTCCTGCTGGATAGAAATCTTTTAGCGGACAGATTTCGATTTTTTCATAATGTGTGATCTGCTGCTGCAAGCATGCAATGACTTCCTGATGCTTTTCCTTAACTGCAATCACGCCCTTAGCAGCACCTGTTTCTTCGACAATTCTGCTTAAGCCATCGAGGATATCACCGGTATAATGAACCAATAATTCCTGATCGACCCGGATTAATGGTTCGCACTCGGCGGCATTAACGATGATATAGTCGGCACGCGCCGCCAGCTTCACCGCAGTCGGAAAACCGGCACCGCCGGCACCGACTACCCCCGCTTCAATGATGCTGTTGATAAATTCACTACTCATTAATACCCTCCTGACCATCATTTTTTTCGTCGATAATACCAATAATAATGGCATCAACCGGTGCATCTTTCAGGCCTTCGGTCCTTCTGGCCGAGCTGCCATTCGTAATCAATACCAACTCCCCGATTCCCGCGCCAATTAAGTCGGTGGCTACCACGATTCGCGGATTATCCGCTTCTTTCTGATGATCCAGTAGTTTTACCTTTAAGAATTTTAGTCCCTTTAACTCAGCTTCTTTTCTGGTGCACCAGATACTATCGACAACTCGTCCAATTACCATTTAAGCTTCTCCCCCTTCACCCGCTATGCAATCCTTTACACTTAAAAAAACAAAAAACTTCTATGTCATTACCCTTTGAGTGGATAATCACATAGAAGCTTCGTCGCTTTTTACAAATACTCCGTTGCATTTGTCATATTAAATTGTATTTATTATCTCAGAATACCTTTTAATTGTCAACCTGAATTATTAATTTTATCGCTTTGCTTATTCAATTTTGTTAGAATAAGCCTCTTTGTTTAGCAGCTCTGTAAACAAAGAGGCATCTTGAATCCTGTTAATTAGACATCCCGTTAGACTTCCAAGTTTTTCTTGCGGAAGGCTTTAAGGTACTTTACATTGAAACTATCGCGGCCGATCAGTGTTTCTGCGGCACAGATGTTAGACATCATTTTTCTATCGAGTGGATCAATCAGCAGTGCATCCAGACCTTTTGCAATCGCCATCACGGCAAAATTACGGTTTAGGAATTTTCGTTCTGGCAGTCCAAAGGAAATATTTGACAAACCACAAATGGTATGGATGCCTTGATAGTTTGTCATGATCGCTTCCACGGTATCAATAAAACCTTTACCATAGGTAATGTCGGTCGAGATTGGTTGAACTAATGGATCAACATAAATGTTTTCCATTTTAACGCCTTTTTGAACCAACTTATTGATTAGCATATCCGCTATTTTTAAGCGATCTTCTTTCGATTCGGGCATTTTTTCGTCATCCATGCACAGGGCTACTATTTTTAGATCAGTGCCGGCAATCAGCGGTAAGATGGTATCGAGTCGTTTCTGTTCCAGGGAAATGGAATTGATCATGGCGTCTTCGCCATTAAGTGCAATCCCCCGTTCAATGACCTTCGGGTCAGGGCTGTCAATCGAAATCGGAAGCTTTGAGACTTCTTTGATGTTTTTGATCAGCCACTCCATATAGTCGCCTTCTTTGCCCACAAAGATCCCGGCATTGACATCAATATAGGTCGCTCCGGCTTCAGTTTGGTCGATAGCCAGCTTTTTAATGAAATCACTATCACCCTGCTTAATGGCCTCGCCAACGGATTTTCGGCTAGCGTTAATTAATTCTCCTACAATGATCATCTCGCGCCCCTACTTATGAAGCCAGTAGATTTCTTGCAAATACGACCGCTTCACCTGCGTCTTCTGCAAAACCATCGGCGCCAATTTCTTTGGCAAATTCTTCGGTTACAGGTGCCCCGCCGACCATTGTTTTGACACTTAAACCAGATTTTCTAATGGCTTCGACGGTTTCACCCATGGTGGTCATGGTGGTGGTTAACAGGGCGGATAAACAGATGATCCCGGCATTGTTTGCTTTGGCTGTTTCAATAAATTTGTCTGCCGGTACATCAATGCCAAGATCGATGACCTCAAAGCCAGCACTTTCCATCATCATTGAAACAAGATTTTTGCCGATGTCATGGAGGTCGCCTTCAACGGTACCGATTACGACCAGGCCTTTTCCGCCATCGTCACCTTTAAGATGGGGTTTAATGACTTGCATGCCGGCTTTCATGGCATTAGCGGCCATCAGCATTTCTGGTACATAGAGGTCCCCGATCGAGAAAAGTCGACCTACCTCATCCATGGCGCCGATAAGACCTTCGTTTAGAATAATCTGGGGGTCTACACCAGCTTCAATCGCCTCTTTTACTGCTTCGACAACATCATCGTCTTCAAATTCCATAATTGCATCATAAATTGCTTGTGTACTCATTTTAAATTCTCCTTGTTTTTCCTGTATTCAATCAAGTATTTAGTCAGTATTTAGTCCGTATTTAATTAATTATTTATTTATTTAATACCATTGTTGTGCCTACCAGACCATATCGCCTTTTACCAGGCCGGGGAAGTTATTTCTAATTTTTTCATCAATTTCCGCCGGGAAGGATTTTTGAACTGAGTTTTCAAAGATCTTATTAACTTGTTCAAATGCCCGTTCTTCAGCTGTGGATCTGCTTGCTTCCCATTTTTTGCGCATTTCTCTGGTGGCAACCTTGGGATAGAAGGCCATTTTACGCATGTTTTTCTGGGTATGTTTAAGATCCAGATAGGTTCCGCCTGGTCCAACTTCATGGATCAGATCCAAGCAAAGGTTGGCTTCGCTAAATTCCATTCCCCGTTTCATCCGTTTGAGCATTAGAGCGATTTCATTGTCAATAACGGCTTTAGAAAAGTCAAAGGCCATCAGGCTTCCGAGTAAACCACCCATGTTAAACATATCTGAGCCAGCTAAAAGCGCGCCGGTGGTATTAATCCCAGTTTCATATCCACATTGGGCATCATTAATCTGTGAATTGGTTAAGCCAATGTATCCGCCTGAGGGGACGCCATAGAATCTGGCCATTTGCGAATGTGCCATTTGCAGCATTCCGGTTTCAACGGCACCGGGAGCGTAGTTACCGGTCCGCAAATCGGCGACGGTTGATAAGACTGCATAGATCATCGGTGCGCCTGGACGGATCAGCTGAATCAGTGTCGATAAGGCTAAAAATTCGGCATTTCCTAAAACCAGGGTTCCGGTCATCGTCATTGGAGCGGTCATCCCTGCATTCGGAACGATGGTGCCGTAAACCGGCAGTCCTTTTTCAGTCAGATAAATGACCGCATCGGTGGAATCGACATCCATGGTCAAAGGTGAAACCACTGGACAATAATGATGATTGATAAAGGGTCTTTCTTTATAGGCTTCTTTACCGCCGGCAATGATCGCTCCCAGTTCCAGAACATCTTCGAGATCTTTGATGGTTGGGGTATTGCTGCGGACTGGTTTTTTGCAATTCTTTAAAGCCGGGTAAAAGCGCGAGATGCTGGTTTGACCCTTTGGTGCGTCCTGCGCCAGGGTCGAAATTGAGAATACATCAAAGCCATCCAGCTCATTGATCAGGTTGGCAATATTAGCGATATCAGAAGAGGTTGCCCGACGGTCTTCGCCGGTTATTGGATCGATGATATTGGGTGCCGAGCTTCCGGTAATGACGACTGGTCGATTGTCTGGTAAGACAATATCAAACTTGGGATCCTGAGCCGTAAATTTATATTCTGGCACGTAAGATTTGCGACATTCTTCGACCAGCTTTCCGGGAATTTTTACCAGATGGGTTGTTTCATCAACCGAACAGCCTGCTTTTTTAAAGATTTCTCGGGCTTTTTCATTTCTGACACTTAATCCGGTATTTTGCAAAATGTCCAATGAGGCTTCGTGAATCCGGGTCACTTCTGCTTCTGTAAAATAGTCCATAAATTTCATTGATTATTCCTCCAATGTGGTTTTAGTATTGTGGTAACTGGGGAAGTGCTGTTAGCTTTGCTGTCACTTTAATCCGGTCAATGCCTTTCCCAATTACCCGGTTTTATTTCTATTTATGCTCTTTTATACTCTTTAGGTAAGTATTTGAGCCGACTGATGCCTAATTCTGAAATCTTGTATTCTTCAATCAGTTCATCCTTTTCGTCAATGCTGACATCAGCAATTTCAATCAGTCCCAGGGCTCTCATCGATATCAAATGACCGTCCATCGCTTTTTTCTTGAATTGCCCTTCTGTTCCGTAATCACTCTCTAATTCCTTCATGATATCTTCAGATTTCACACTATCTTTTTTTGTTGACATCAGATATAGAATTCTGAAGCGCAGGGGTAGTTTAACAGCCATCTTTCATACCTCCATATGCTTTCTTAATTTGCTTTTTTATTTGCTTCTCTAACTTATTTGCTTCTTTAACTTATTTGCTTCTTAAATTGATTAGTTCTTTAGGATTCGCACCGACTAAAATTGCGCCACAGGTGATTGCCAGACCACCGATGATTAGAGTTGGTGTAATTTCTGTTCCAATTAACAACCAGCCAAATAATACTGACCATAAGGCATAGGTAATGTTTAATGCCATTGCTCGGGCTGCCCCGGTCATATTGATGGCCTTATACCAGCAGATGTAAGATCCGCCACCTAAAAGTGCAGCGATAAGAATAATCCAAAGACTGGTTGTCGTAAACGCTGCCGCGATCATCTGATAGCCGACGACGCCAAACATAATTGGAATAATAGCTACAAAATAGACACTGAATGAGGCCGCTTCACGAATACCAACCGCAACTTCTGGATCAACCATGTCCATCCCAAATCCTGAGATGACGCCTTCTGTTCCCCAACCAATTGCTGCTAGGCAGGCCAAGGCGATTCCGGCGTAGAAGTATGGGTACATGCCGGCATCGGGCGGAACCCAGCTGACGACCATAACCCCGGCGATTGAAAGGAGAATACCGATCCAAGTTCGGACACTAATTTTTTCCTTAAGGACAAAAACAGAAAGAATTGCTCCAATGGCCGGATAAATTGCCGTAATGGCCAATGCATAAGATGGTCCGGCCAGGGTGATACCCAGCATATAACCCGACATCCCAATAGGACCTCCGAAACAGGCTGCCAAGCAAACAAGCATTCCTGGTTTTGTTCTGATGGTTCGGCCATATTCCCGCCATTTACCATTAATTAAATTATATAAGAAAACCCAAAGCCCAGCTAAACCATCGTGCATTGCTGCGCCAACAATCGGTGCCAAAAGAAGACTGACACCTTCGGTAAATGGTGCCATTCCAAAAGCTATGCTCATGACGACGCCACTTAATCCCCAGGAAGCACCAGAAGCGACTCCATAAAGCAGGCCCTTCTTTGCATGGCCTATTTCCTGTTTTTCTAAACGTTCTGTAGTGTTCATAAAAATCCGCCTTTCAAAATTTTATTTTAGGTATTTTTTTATTCTATTTTTTTATAGCCTGTCGACCATTTCCTTAATTGCTTCTTCGTTATCTTCAATCCAATCCATCAATTTAATCTGATGTTTCAGGTAGGCGAGATACTCGTAATCATTAAGCTCGTCCATATCATTATAGTAGGCATCGACACACCAGTTAATCAGATAGACATTGGCAAAGGCTAACATATTTTTCATTGAGGCCTTTTCTTCAACGGTAAAGCGGCTTAATCCTTTTAGCTCATGCATCTTCTGTTCATAGGCATTTAAGAAGATCTCGCATTTATCAAGGCGCATCTTGTCTTCTTCTTTGTCCTCCCAGAAACAACAGGAATAAATCATACCCAGACAAACATCAAAAAGTCTTAACCCGGATTTCGAGTAACAGGGTCTGCAGGCCGCAAAAATACAGCATTCCCCGTTTTTTTTCTGTCACTACCTTCTTTCATTCACTGAGGTTTTCCGGCGTTTAACCAGATCGACAATC
>NZ_CAKMJU010000089.1:0-6900 GCF_927416815.1 uncultured Acetobacterium sp.
ATCAGGTAGCGCGACATAAAGATTGAGGCTGGTACCGTAAAAGCAAAAACAAGCACCAGTTTGGGCGAGATCGCCAGCATCATCAAAAAGGAGCCCAGGACGGTGATGATTGCCGAGGCTACCTGGATCAAATCACTAGAAATCGAACTATTGACCGTATCAATATCATAGGTAATCCGGCTGATGACATCGCCAGTCTGGTGCAGATCAAAATAACCCACCGGCAGATCCATCAGCTTATTAAAGACATCTTTGCGCATCGCATAGGTAACCTGACGGCTAACCCGGATCATCAGCACTTCCAGAATATAGGTTAGTCCCGCTGAGCCGATATAAAAGACGACCATCCAGAAGGCGTAATAAAACACCTGCGAAAAATTGACCTGACCGATTCCCAGTTCGATGGCGTCAATGGCATAGCCCGAAAGCAGCGGCCCCACCAGCGCCAGCAGGTTGCTCCCGATGGTTAAGACGATGGCGGCAAACAGCCGCCATTTGTAACGCATCAGATAGCCGACCAACTGGATCAGAGTGCCTTTGCGGTTTTGCGGTTTTTCGAATTTTTGTGATCGTCTCATCTCAGGACACCCCCATCTGTGAATGACTGATTTCGCGATAAACTTCACAGCTCTTCAACAGCTGTTTATGTTTGCCGTAGCCGATGACCGCACCGTTTTCAAGCACCAGAATATGATCGGCATGGCGGATCGAGCTGACTCGCTGAGCGACGATAATAATCGTGGTGGCGTCAAAGTTTTCCTTAATCGCCTTGCGAAAGGCGGCATCGGTTTGATAGTCCAGGGAACTCGATGAATCATCTAACACCAGTATTTCCGGACGGGAAGCCAGCGCCCGGGCAATCAGGATCCGCTGCTTCTGACCGCCACTGAGGTTGGCACCTTTGATGGTCAGCTGTTCACCGGATTTATTGACCTTGTCATCGACAAATTCTTTGGCTCCGGCACAGTCAATCGCTGCTGTAATGGCCGCTGTGGACAGATTTCTGCCCAGATCAATGTTTTCCTCAATAGTCGCTTCAAAGATCATGTCATTCTGAAAGGCCACCCCAAATTTATGATGCAATTCCCGGGGATTCATCGATCTGACATCCCGACCATCAATGGTAATGCTCCCCTGATCGACATCATAAAGCCGCATCAGCAGGTTTAGCAGGGTCGTTTTGCCGGCGCCGGTTTCACCGATAATCCCCAACGTTTCTCCTTTTGCCAGTGCAAAAGAAATATCAGTCAGATTGGGTTCTTCTTTATTATACGAAAAGGTGACATTTCGAAATTCCACAAAAGCGTTTGTTTTAGTCGCTTTAATATCTTCGGGTAATTCCAGAACTGCCAACGCATCGACACTTTCTAACGCCTGGATGACCCGATCGGCAGAAGCAGTGGCTCTTGGCCACATTTCAAACATTCTGGAAATGGCTAAAACGGCATGAAGAATAATAGTGAAATAGGTCATAAAGGCCAGAATAATTCCCACTTCTGAGGTGCCGTTATTGACGCCGTAGGCGCCCACCACGACGACTCCGACCAAACCGAGATTCAGACAGATATTCATGGCCGGGGAAATCACCGCCACCGTCATCCGGGCTTTTTTCTCGCGGTTTACGACATCGGTATTAATAACCTCAAACCGTTTTTTCTCATAGTCTGTTTTAGATAGCGCCTTGATCACCCGGATACCATTGATATCCTCTCTGACGAGCCGTACAAAACTGTCAAAAGTCTGTTGCAGACCAGCAAAAAGCGGCATGCTTTTTCTCGAAACCAGGGTAATCAGTACCGCCATAATCGGCATAATTCCAATTAGCACCGTCGCCAGAACCGGATCCAGGGTCATCGTGATAACGATGCCGCCAAGAAGCATGATCGGCGCCCGAACGCCTAGTCTTTGAATCCGGATAATCATCTGGTAAATAACATAGGTGTCGGATGTTAAGCGAGAAATTACCGACGGTTTAGTCAGAGTCTCCATCTGCTGATTAGAAAAATACATCACCTTGGCAAAAAGATCATGCCGGATCACTTCGGTGACATCGCTGGCCACTCTGGCTGCCATCCGATTGGCAATAATGTTAAAGGCCATCCCGATGATCGCACAGACTACCATCACGCTACCCCAATAAAAAATCGGCAACCGCTCATTTAAGGGGATCACCTGATCAATAATAATCGCCAGAATCGAGGGAATAATCAAATCCATGATCGAACCGGTAAATTTGAAGAATACCCCAAAGGCCATCCGGCCATAGTAGGGTTTTAAATATTCAGTGATGATTCGTTTCATATTCTGCCTCCCTCGTTTCTCTTTGTACACCACACCGCTCGAATTAATTCACACTTCTATCATTTTAACCGTTTTATTATTTTTGTTCACTATTTTTTTAGTTGAATTGAAATTTTAGTTGCATTTTTTTGATGACACAAACAATTTGAGCCACAAAAAAAGCAACCCCTTTTTCAGAGATCGCTTTAAAAACTCTTCTACTAATCCGATTTTTCCAGTTCCAATAGCTTTCTTTTGAGCTGCAGCCCGCCGCCATAGCCGACTAAGCTGCCATTAGCACCAATCACCCGGTGACAAGGGATGATGATTGCTATCGGATTCTTGTTATTGGCACCACCCACGGCCCGGCAGGCTTTTTCATGGCCGATGGCGCGGGCAATATCCTGGTAGCTGACGACTTCCCCATAGGGAATCTCCTGGAGGGCTTTCCAGACCTTTTGCTGAAAGTCGGTGCCCTGGGGGGATAGCGGTAGCTCAAAGCATTGCCGTTTGCCGTCAAGGTATTCTAAGAGTTGTTGATGGGCTCTTTTTAGAAGCGGGGTCTCCATACAAGGAACCCCCGCTGGCAAGGTTTCTTTAAAAATCAGACGGGTTATGGCGGTGCCATTCTCCGTTAAAACAATTTTTCCCAATTGGGTTTGATAACAAAAGCCCTTTTCCATCGCATTCGCCCCCCTCTGTTCTTCTGCTATTTTTGATCCTGGTGTTTCAATAAATATTCAGCCATGGCGGCGTCTCCTAGCGGTCGGCTCATCAGATAGCCCTGAATTCTGTCACACTTATTGTCTTTGAGGAAATCAAATTGCAGGATTTCTTCGACCCCTTCAGCCACCACCTCAATGCCTAGTCCATGAACCATCTCAATGATGCTGCCAACAATCCGGTTATTTTTTTCGGTCTTTTGAATCGCGGCGATAAAGGAGCGATCAATTTTAAGCACATCAATGGGCAACTGCATCAGATAACTCAGTGACGAGTAGCCGGTGCCAAAGTCGTCGAGCGAGATCATCACTCCGAATTCTTTTAAGTCCCGAATGATTTTGAACGCCTGTGCCATATTGCCAATAAACACCGATTCGGTAATCTCAAAGGTCAGTCTATCCGGTGGCGTAGCGGTTTCCCGGATTACCGCCTTGATCCCTTCTAGAAAGCCCTGCTGCTTCATCTGGACAGCCGATACATTAACCGCAATACCAATGTCGATGTCAAACTGCTGCTTGACTTCGCGGATTTTTTCGCAGGCCTGTCGCAGCACCCATTCCCCTAAATCACTAATCAGGCCGATTTCTTCGGCCATCGGAATAAACTCAACCGGTGAAACAAGCCCCCGACCCGGTGCCTCCCAGCGCAGCAGGGCTTCAAAACTCGATTTATTCTGATCGACCACATCAACAATCGGCTGATATTCGACAAAAAACATTTCTTTTTCAAAGGCTTCAATCATCTGGTTTTCCAGTTCCATCTTATAGAGTACTTCGGTCTTCATTTCTTTACGATAAAACTGCACACAATTTTTTCCCATTTCCTTGGCTTTGTACATCGCCGTATCGGCAGCTTTTAGGAGATCGTTGCTGTTTCTGGCATCCGCCGGCCAAATGGCAATGCCAAAACTGGCAGTCATAATCACGGATTTGTCATCTAGCCTAAAGGGATTTCCCAGCAGATTGAGCAACTTTTGAGTCTCTCCGAGGATTTTTTCGTCAGAAATTTGACGGCGGATCAGAATCGCCATTTCATCCCCTCCCAAACGACCCAGCAGGTCCTTCTCGTCGATCGCATTTTTTAATCGGGTGGTGACCTGTTTTAGCAGCATATCCCCGGCACAATGACCCATTGAATCATTGATTTTTTTAAAATTATCAAGATCAATGAAGACTAGGGCAAAGCGATTTGAGGTCTCATTATTGAGATCAATCAAGAGCTCAATCTGCTCGAGGATCATCTTCCGATTGGGCATCCCGGTAAGGGTGTCGGTATAAGCCAGGAATTCCAACCGTTTCTGATTGGCTTCAATCTCACTATTATAGGCAAGCAACAGTTCATTTTGAGCTTTGAGCTGCTGCTGTTGAGCAATCACCTCATCATAAAGTTGGTTGAGTTCTTCCTTCTGGCTGACTGCTTCGGCTTTAATTGCTGATTTTTTGACAAGGATCTGTTGATAAATCCGGTTGGTGATAATACTGGCGACAATGATGCACAAAAGCACGGCCAGCAGGGTCAGGTTAAAGGCATGATCTGTCTGGACGGATGCCGTCGGGTAATAAAACAGACTGGCAATAAAAAAAAGTGCTCCACCACCAATCATGTAGCAAAACAAGATCCGTTGGATCATCATGTTGGACATAATGATCATAATCAGGATAATCATCCAAAAAATGATCGTGAAGCGTTGATAATATGCCAGATATGTGGCCAGTAATCCTAGTAGCAAGATGATACTCATCAAGTGAATTTTTAAACGGTTTGACAGTTTCAGACGAATCAGGCTCATCATAAAAAAACCGCAGAAAAACAAGCTGCTGACGACCATTAAAACCCGCAACAGACTCTCCTGCCAGTAAACGCCAATGATTCCACTGACCACCGCCGCCATCAAAAGCATTGGCACCAACATTGACAGCATCAAAAGCGTTTCGTCTTCTTTGATCCTCTCCAGATTATCAGATTCTGCAATGCGATTGATTATTTTTTCAAAATATAACTGAATCGTTTTAACAAAAATCACCCCTTTTTCTGCCTAGCACTGCTTCATACTGAATATCAGTCATTCTAACCCTTATTATACCCTATTTGAACCTAATCTGACCAACAAAAAAAGCAATCCTTTTAAGAGATTGCTTTTTTGACACAGCCATGGCATGGGGACGTTTTCTGTCGTCTTCACAGCCGTGACTTCAATACTTAATCACACCCATCGCCTCTAAAATTGAACTGATCAGAATGCCAACAATACATAATGGGGCAATATATTTAACCATGATGATAAAGAGTTTTTCGCGTTTAAAAGGCGACGATAGTCTGACCTCGTCGGTGATTATTTTTGTTTCCAGAACATGACCAACAAGAATGCAGGTAAAAAATGCACCAATCGGCATCAGAATCGAATTCGTGATAAAATCGAAAAAGTCTAGAAAGTTGAAGCCAAAAATGAGCACCTCACTCCATATTCCTTGTCCTAATGAAGATGGTATGCCAATCAACACCGCTAGCACTGCAACGATCAGCACCCCTTTTTTCCGTGCCCACTTAAACTGATCACAGACACTTGCTACCACCGCTTCCATCAGCGAAATCGACGATGTCAGAGCGGCAAACAAGACCAGTAAAAAGAAAACGCCCCCCATTACATTACCAAAACCCATGCTTTCAAATACCTTGGGCAAGGTGACAAACATCAAACCTGGCCCCTTACTAAGCGCCGCTGGGTCTCCTCCTGAGAAGGCGAAAACTGCTGGGATGATCATAAAACCCGCTAATATGGCAATGCCGGCATCAAACATTTCGATTTGCTTAACTGAAACTTCCAGATCTTCTTTTTTACTGAGATACGAACCATAGGTGACCATGATCCCCATCGCCAGCGATAATGAGTAAAACATCTGTCCCATCGCCGCCAAAACGGCCTGAAAGCTAAAATTTGCCAGATCCGGATACAGGAAGTACCACACCCCGGCCATCGCCCCAGGTTGCATAATCGAATAGATCGACAAGAAAACCGACATCACAATCAACACCGGCATTAATATCTTGCTGGCCTTCTCAATCCCATCCTTGACTCCTCTGATTACCACAACAGTGGTCGCCAGCACAAAAACAGATTGCCAGATAATCGGTTCAAGCGGTTGGGCGATATAGCTCGAAAAATAATCACTACCGGTTGTTGCGATGCCGCCACCGGTTACAAAAACAACAAAGTATTTGATCACCCAGCCGCCAATGACACTGTAATAGGGAAAAATCAGAAATGCCACCAATGAAGCAATAATACCGACAAAACTAAAGCGTTTATCCAGCGCCCGATAAGCCCCCATCGGACTAAGCTGAGTCTTTCGACCAATTGCCAATTCTGCTGTCATAATGGCAAACCCCAGGGTTACTACAAAAATCAGGTAGATTACCAGAAATAGCCCCCCACCGTATTTTGCCGCCAAATAGGGAAAGCGCCAGATATTCCCCAATCCTACTGCTGATCCGGCTGCTGCCAGCACAAACCCTATTTTACTTGAAAACTCACTGCGTTTATCCACACCACTTCCTCCAACCGTTTCTATTTCAATTTATTTGATACAAATTTTTTCCTCCATCGTTTTACAATCGATGCCAAATTAATTCGCACTTCTACTATTCTAACCGTTTTTATAATTTTTTCCACTACTATTTTTATTTACAGCTAATAAATGGTGCCAATAATAAGTTGATAAATTACTGCCAATAAAAAAGCCAATAGCAAATCCTACAAAGGAATTTGTTATTGGCTAACTATCCGATAAGTATAAATCGTTTCGCTAAGTCTTCCAATTTACCTACGCTTAAACTCATTGGTTACCCAATAAGCTCCAATGCTAACTACGGGTGGTTTGGTCTACCTTACCCGATGGG
>NZ_CAKMJU010000090.1:0-12727 GCF_927416815.1 uncultured Acetobacterium sp.
CGAATCAGGTCATAATAATCAGAAAAAATATGCTGTAAAATACTCATGCTTTAATTTTACAACAAATCAAAGATAAAGAAAACCAAAAAACCCCTCAAGATTGAGGGGCAGGGGTGTTGACGTGCCGTAGGCACTTTTTTATTTGGGCGGATGCTTTGACATCAGAAGCGCTAATGATATAATTATTCTCAAAATGATCATCAGGAGTGGCGGCATTTTAGCAATTTATGACAAGGAGTCCATATGAAAAAGAATGAAGTGATTGAATTAAAGATAGAGGGATTTAATTTCCCCGGTAAATCCTGGGGAATGCACGGCGAAAAAAAAGTCGTTATGAAAAACGGCCTGCCGGGCCAGCGGGTACGGGTTACCATTGCCAAGAAACGAAAAAAGTATGAAGGCCGGATCATCGAAGTGCTGGAAAAAGCCCCCAACGAAATTGACGCCGCCTGCGATGTCTTTGATAAATGCGGGGGCTGTACCTACCAGAACCTGCCCTATCAAGAACAGTTAAAGCTCAAAGAAAGCTATGTCTTAAAGCTACTGGAGCAGGCCGGAATAGCCGGTTTTGCCTATGAGGGGATTGTCCCCAGCCCCGAGGTTTTTGGTTACCGCAACAAGATGGAATATTCTTTCGGCGATAACGAAAAAGATGGTCCGCTGATGCTGGGACTTCACGAACAGGGCAGCTTCTATAATATCGTCAAAACCGATGGCTGCCAGATTACCGACGAAGATTTTAACCAGATTCAAACGGCGGTGCTGGGCTATTTTGCCCAAACCGGGGACAGCTATTTTCATAAACGCAGCCACGAAGGCTTTTTAAGACATCTGGTCGTCCGCAAGGGCAAACACACCGGCGATCTGCTGATCAATTTGGCCACCACCAGCCAGGGAACCCTGGACGAAGCCGCCTTTGTCAAATGCCTGTTGGAGCTATCGCTTATTGGCCAGATCCGGGGGATTCTCCATACCCAAAACGATGGGATAGCCGATGTGGTCAAAGCCGAAACCGCCAAAACCCTGTATGGCGAAGACAAAATTGAAGATAAGATTTTAGGACTGACCTTTGAAATCACCAGTTTTTCCTTTTTCCAGACCAACACCTTAGGAGCAGAAAAACTCTATTCGGTGGTCCGAGATTTTGTCGGTCAGGAACAGAACGAGGTCATTTATGATCTGTACTGTGGCACCGGCACCATTGCCCAGGTACTGGCGCCGGTTTCTAAAAAGGTGGTTGGGATCGAGCTGGTCGCTGTAGCGGTCGAAGCTGCCAAAGCCAACGCCACCAAGAACGGCCTCGACAACTGCCAGTTTATCGCTGGCGATGTGATGGTGGAGGTGGCCAACCTCCATGATCCGGCGGATGTGATTATTTTAGACCCACCCCGGGATGGCATCCATCCCAAAGCGATCTTTAAAATTCTGGATTTTAAGCCAAAAACCTTTGTGTATGTATCCTGTAAGGCGACATCGCTGGCTCGGGACCTGCCGTTTTTTGTGGCGGCGGGGTATGAAGTCAAGAAGGTGCAGTTGGTGGATATGTTTCCGCATACCGGGCATGTGGAGACGGTTGTCCTATTATCCCTCAATACAAATACACCTAAATTAGAGGTTACCATGGAGGTAGATTCTGACAGTAATTATACGCCGGAGGAAAAGGCTACCTATCAGAAGATTATGGAATTTGTGAAGAACAAGCATGGGCTATCGGTTACTAATTTATATATCGCTCAGATAAAAGACAAATGTGGTCTGGATAAGAGGCTAAATTATAATTTGCCAAAGAGTGAACATGCCAGAGCGGCTAAATGTACAGTAGAAAAGGAAAGTGCTATCATGGATGCATTTGAACATTTTGGCCTTATTTGATTGCACGAAATAGTCCCGACAATGAAACCATAGGATAATTAGGGCTTGAAGGCTAATGAAATTTAATTTACACCAAATGATGTTGAATTTGATGTAAAAATATAAAAATGCTGTGGGTGCGATTATATAGGACAATACGAACTTCATTAAATAGAATTCTCTATTTGATGAAGTTTTTGTTTTGAAATTCTTCTCAAAATATTTGTTCAACCAAAGGTGGCATTATTGCCAAAGGAGATTGGCTTGTAAGGTTGATGGGATTAATGCCCAGGTTAATTATTTTCTTTAAGTTTGAATCAAATAATTTTTTTTGTGCACCCTTATATTTATTTCTTGCAGAATGAATACTGCTCTGATTTATTTGGTCAAGAATATGGATTAATTGTCTTTTGCTGTACGATGATTCACAGCTGTTTTTAATTATTTCTACATTAGCTTTTCGTTTTCGGTGAGGGTTGATGCCGTAGATTTCTATAATATATTTTTTAAGATAATTATCTTCCAGTACGGAATTTGTAAAATCTTCTATGGAACCTCTAGACACTCCCAGCTGACGTGACAAATCATCAATTCTGCCTTTAAAAAGCTGAGCTTCTATACGATACATATTTTCAATATTCATGATTTGTGCATCTGTCAGGTGGTTCTTTTTATCAAGCTGCTCAGTTTTTTTTCTGTAAAAATGAAACCGGAATGTAGGCCTTCTGCTTTGGTCTGTTTTTTCGTAGGAACAGAATTCGATGCCTGATTCGTAAGCATGGAATTCTAATTTGCGTTTACCGTTGATGTAATTGCATTTGGTCATAATGTTGTTAATCTCATTATGATTTTCTGTAAAATAGTCTCTGGAATATTCAACTTTTTCAAAAAACCAAGGGCAGCCTCTGTGGTAGTTACTTATGAAACCTTCTAAGGTGCTTTCAAGCAAGCTAAGGAAGTTATCGTAAACAAAGTTTTCGATATTGTAGGAAAAAAAATCGTCGCCTTGATGAAACACGTTAAAATTGATTACAATCTTCATGCGATAATCATCTTGAAATCGCGTATGGTTTTCCAAACGGATTTCTCGCAATCCGAGAGTATAGAGATTTGTAGCATTGTAATAAGAAAAACCATTTTTGACAGTCCGTGAGAAAGCAGTGTCATGTGTTTCTATCATGGAATGATATTCTTTTTTTGAGATGGATTTTCTTATGATATTACAATGCATGATATCACCGCCTGTATTTCGATAATGTAAATTAGTTCATATATGAACTACGGTTATATTACCATGACGGAAATTGAGTGTCAATTAAATATTTTCATAAAAGTAAAAAACTTCATAAATGAATTGAAAAAAAGAAGGGTCTGTAGTATACTATTATTAGTTAAGGAGGCAAATTTGATGAAATATGATATGAAATTATTAGGAGAAATCGTGAAGGAGGTTCGTATTGCAGCTGGACTCAGTGGAGCGCAGCTTCGGGAGCGGGCAGGAAACCTTGATTCCGCTAGTTTTTCCAGAATAGAGAATCCTATCGGAGATTTTAATCCGAGAGCAGATAAATTTGTTGCAGTATTAAGCGCAGTAGCAAACTTATCACCAGTTACCGAACATAAGATTGATTTTAGCGTCTATTTTACAAGACCCTATGGAAAAGAAACAGTGTGCTTCTTCTTATCTTTCCGTAGTATAGAAGACAACTATACAAATTATATGAATGAAAAATCATCGAATCATTTTTCGACAATAGAAAAGAATTATATGAATTTGGAACAGCCGGTTAGAAATATGTTGGAGAATCATTTTAGCTGTGAGAATGCTGTTAAGGAATTAAATGAATTGATTGAGAAGTACAAATTAACAGTAACCAAAGAATTTAAAGGAAGAGAGGAATATAAGGAAATTCAAGAAAACTTTCAAATACGTTGTAAAATGAGTATAGGATTCCCACAAGCTGATATGGCTCAGGAATATGAGATTGATAAAGCATATCAGACCATGCTTCAAGATGTAAAGGCAGATAATATATTTAGATTTGTACAGGAACTTATAAAATATCGTCTATAGAATTGTCTGTCCTATTAGTGATATCTTGACAATTAAAACGAGCTAGAAAGCCTCTGTTTATCAGGCTTTCTAGCCATTACAAAAGCGAGGTGTTATAATATGGCTTCTAATAGCCCTACTCCCCAACAACAGAGCATTATTCAGGCAACAGAAGGGTATGTAAGAGTACCGGCTGTTCCCGGTAGTGGAAAGACTTATTGTTTAACCCATAGAGTTGCTCATCTAATTCAGGATTTGTATATTGCTCCTGATGTTATCATAGCATTAACATTTACACGAAAAGCAGCATCGGGAATGAAGCGTAAACTCAGGGGATTAATTGGTGATGTTGCGACCTGCTTCATGGGAACTTTTCATCATTACTGTTCTAACATATTGAAGGAAGAAATACATCATCTAGGATATCCGAAACTGTTTAAATCTCTTAGAAGAAGTGACCAGAATAAATTCGTACGAGAGATTCTAAAAGAAATGAATTTATCCGCAAGAGACTATAGGGAAAGGGATGTCCTTGAAAAAATAAGGGAATTCAAAGTAAATGGCAGTTATGTTGAGTTGTTTGAACAAGAACCAAAGACACAGATACTAGAACAATGCATTCAAAAAGCAGATAGTGCCCATCACATAATGGACGGTATTATTTATAGATATCTCTTGAAAGAATTTCAGGTTCATGCATTAGATTATGATGACCTTTTATATTTCACAGTGCATATTTTTAAAAAATACGCTGATGTATTGGATAAGTGGCAGGATAAATGCGAATATGTACTCATCGACGAATATCAGGATGTAAGTAAGGTACAAGCCGAATTAGCAGATATGATTAGTCAGAAATATAAAAACCTTTTTATTATTGGCGATGATGACCAGCTGATTTATTCGTGGAGAGGTTCTAAACCGGAATATCTAATAGAGTTTGATAAAAAATATCCGAATACACAGACTTTCACATTGAATTGTAATTTCAGGAGTACGCCAGAGATTATTAAAGCAGCAGATGCACTGATACAACATAATACAGAGAGGCTTCCTAAGCAGATGAAAACCTCAAATGCAACAGGAAGTCTTCCGGTCTACAACTGTACAAAGACAGCGGTAGATGAAGCAATATGGATAGCAGATAAAATTCATGAATCAGTTGAAGCTGGATGTGAATATAAAGAGATTGCAATTCTGATTAGAAACTCAAGTCAGGCAAGCCATATAGAGCAGCAATTAAGACTACATGCTATTCCATATAAGGCCTATGCAGGAGCGAAATTCTTTGAATCAGAAGAGATACGAACAGTATTGAGTTATTTAAGTATGATATTATTTTTGGATGATTTGTCATTTGAACAGACCGTGAATATGCCCAAAAGAGGATTTGGAAAATCTTCCATGGAGAAAGTAAAACAGTACGCAGCTGATAATCAATTGACATTATTTACAGCATTAATGACACTGGTACAAGCTGGTGAAATAAAAAATAAACAGATATTTGAGTATTGTAGACACATATACACAATGAATAAATCACATCAAGGGTATTCTTGTCTGGAGCTTGCAAATATAATTTTGGATTGGGGCTATAGAGAAACTCTGGATGGTGACCCGGACCAAGAAAAAAAGGATAATATAACAGCATTATTACAAATGATTAATGAATTAGAAAAAGAGGAAGATGGTCCGATACCCCTTCATGATTTATTGCAATTTTTCGCATTGTTTTCCCCTGAAGATGATGAAAATGATGATGACAAGGTGAAAATCATGACTATCCATACGGCTAAGGGATTAGAGTTTGACCATGTGTTTATACCTGGGATGGTAGAAGGAATCTTACCAAGCGGAAGAGCAGTTACGAAGCAGGCAATAGAAGAAGAACGCAGAGTATGCTATGTGGCAGTAACAAGGGCAGTGAAACAATTATTTCTTAGCAGCTATCAATATCAGTATGAAAAGCAGAGTTCGCCCTCTATGTCATCAAGGTTTATCAATGAGATGGGCGAGAACAACCTTATGATGCTCCAAAAGCCTGTGGAAAGCTTAGCTGTAAATTCCCCCCAAAAGCCGTCATCATATTGTACACCGCAATTTGTTATAGCTCAAAGAGTTAGCGTTGGACTGTGGGGAGAAGGAACCATTATGGAGGTAGATGAGCAGAAACAGAAATATAAAATACTGTTTGATGCGATGCCTAATTTGGCTAAAAATATTGCTTTTGCAGCAGACATAAAAATATTGTAACGATTAAGAAGGTTGAAATACACCTTCTTTTTTATGCTCATTTTTAAGGAGGTGGTATCAAAACTTTTAAGTTATGACACCGCTGAGCCACCTATGGAAACATGCGGGTTTAATCAGTGTCAAAACATATAGCCAAAAATATCTTAGGGGGAACTATAAAAGGTTCTCTTTTTTTATACCAAAATTTAAGGAGGATTAAAAAATGAAGTACGGTTATGCAAGGGTAAGCACAAAAGGTCAGCTTGACGGAAACAGCATTGAGGAACAAACAAATAAAATTAAAGCCATTTATCTTGATGTTGAAATCGTTGTTGAATCTTTTTCGGGAGCAAAAGAGCGTCCCCTATTCAATCAGATGTTGGAATCGGCAAAAGAAAATGATTATGTGGTAGTGACAAAGCTGGATAGGTTTTGTAGGTCAACAAAGGAGGGATTAGGCTATATTGACCTTTTATTAAACAAAGGGGTGAAAATCCATATCCTTAACATGGGGTTAATTGAAAATACACCGATGGGCAGGTTGATAGTAACAAATTTGTTAGCATTCGCCGAGTTCGAAAGAGCCATGATTATTGAGCGCACCCAGGGCGGTAAAGCTATCGCCAAACAGAAAATAGATTTTAGGGAGGGCAGACCAAAGAAATTCAACAGTAAGAAAATCAATCACGCAATGGAATTGCTGGAATCCTATTCTTATAAACAAGTGGAAGAAATGACTGGTATCAGTAAGTCAACCCTCGTTAGAGCAAAAAGAAAACAATCGGTAATTTAAAATCGCCAGTATAGCGAAAATTTGTTTATATATTTTGAGAGCCACTTAGTAACTATTATTTAAAAGTAATTCCTAGATTGATACCCAACCGTCATTGTATAAGCGGTACCATCACGACCTAGACAAGTCGCAAAAAGGTCTTATTTTTATGCCCATTATGAAATACGGCAGTCAGAAAGAAAACCGTCAATCCAAACAGTTCAAATTAAATTAAGAAAGGAACGAGAAAACATGAGTACAGAAATCAAAACATTAGACGGCTGGTGTGAATTTTCAGACCGTACCGGAAAAGAAAGCATTCATGATTATTTAAATTTTGGGGATATTGTGTCAGAGGACGTCGTTGATAATTTTATGGATATGTTACCGCCAAGAGCCATGTCATATGGATATCTTCAAGTAGGCGAAGCTTACGACCATATTTATGACACTGACGGAAGATTAAGAGCCATTTACTTGACCTTTGCTAAGTATAACGGTCAATGGCGATATTATGGTAATTGCTTTGCATGGGATACTGTTGATAAGACCGGTTCATCCGGAATAATTTGATTAGAACACTGGGGAATTGAAATGCATAATTTGGCAATTAACAGTAATCTAAGTAATCTAAGTAATCTAAGACTTGTTTTTTCTTGATTTAAGTTATAGTATTATAATCAATAATGTAACCAATGAAAGCTAAGACAAGATAATGTCTTTTTTTTATAATCATTATAATACAATGCATATTGGAACAATGAGTTCCCAGAACCTGAAATGAGTAGAAAGTAAATGATATAGCTTCTAAAAACGCTGAGAAAATTGGTGACAATAATGGTTACTTAAGTGTTATTAAACAACGATTAGGCATAAAGAGGCTTGAACTATTAGATAAAATACTAAACCACATGGAGGAAAATTAAAATGACAGCATTACACAAACAGACAAATATCAATGTACAAGAAAAAGCCAATATGATTTGGTCTATTGCGGACATCATCAGGGGAACATTCAAACCGCATGAATATGGTCGAGTTATTCTGCCAATGACGTTACTTAAAAGACTCAACGATACACTTTTACCGACTAAACAAGCAGTGCTTGATAAATACGAAGAAGTTAAGAGCTTTGAAGTTAAGGATGGTTTTCTCACAAAAGCATCGGGTTATAGTTTTTACAATATTAGCCCTTTTACTTTTGAATCTTTGCTCAATGAACCAGACCACATTGAAGAGAACTTCAAGTCTTTTCTTTCAGGTTTTTCTGAAAATATCCAAGATATCATCAAGAACTTTAAATTTGAAAACGTAATTTCTGACCTTGCTGGCAGCACTAAAGAAGAAGATAAGTTATATTATGTCATTCAAGAATTTAATAAACCGCAGGCGTATATGGGTGTTAGAGCTACCCCAAAAAGCCCGAAAGCTGATGGACTTGCCTGCCCAGAGATTGACGGATATAATGACCATAAGAAATCGAGAGAAAGGAAAATGCCACTAAAAGATGCACGCTTCACCGGCTAATCATCTCTTAATGGCATTCCAAAAACCTATGGTTATTATAACAGATTATCAGGTGATTGAAAACAGGGAAAAAGGCGTTTTTTATTAAGGGTGCAGAAAAAAGTTATTGTCCCTGTTGTGGGAATGATCTAAAAGTCTATGGCAGCCGAAAAAGAAGCGTAATTGACGAAAACGGTGATCAGCAGATCCTGGTAATCCGGCGACTCAAATGCCAGGGCTGCGGGAAAATCCACCATGAACTGCCAGATATGCTGGTACCATTTAAGCGCTATGCCAGCCGCTGGATTGAAGCGGTAATCATGCGTCAGCAGATGTGCTGTGTGGCCGTCGATGAATCAACCGTTTTGCGTTGGCGATGCTGGTTTTCGGAACTGGCAAGCTATTTTCTGGACAGTATCATCGCCCTCAAAAGAAGGCTGGATTTAAAGACCCATGAGCACCTGTCCCGTCCTCATGGCACTGCACTCGAAGGGATCATGAAGCTGTTAAACCGGAAGGTCGAGTGGCTGCCAGCGCTTGTCCGAATGCTGGTCAATACAAAAATGTGGGTACAGACCCGATCGGCATTCCTGTCCAACTGATAAACCACTATACTCCAGGTAGTAAAGACCATGAGGAGGTTTAGAATGAAAGACAAGGAACGATCCGAAGCAGTTGCCGCCAATCGGATGCAGCTGATTGCCCCGCTTTTGACTGAAGGGCTTGATGCAGCGAAGGTGCTGCAGTTACGAAAACAGATTGTCCAGGCCAGCGGCCTGTCAGACCGGACAATCAGACGGTATGTGAGCCGTTATCGAAACGGTGGCTACAACAACCTGAAACCCCAAAGCAAAGAACATCACGGTGACCAGGATGCCATTCCCCAAGCGGTTCTGGAACAGGCGATCCTGTTGCGCCGGGAGGTTCCGGGACGAAGTGTGGCTCAGATTATTCAGGTTCTGGAATGGGAAGGGATCGTTTCACCCGGCGAAATCAAACGCAGCACCCTCCAGGAAAAAATGGCCCAAAAAGGCTACAGCACGAGGCACATGCGGATTTATGCGTCATCCGGAACCGCCACCAGACGGTTTCAGCGCCGACAGCGCAACGACATGTGGCATTCAGACATCAAATATGGCCCCTATCTGCCAATCGGTCCCGATGGCAAGAAAAAGCAAATCTATCTGGTGGCGTTTCTCGACGATGCGACCCGCTATCTGCTTCACGGTGAATTTTACGCCAGTCTTAACGCCAGCATTGTCGAGGATGCCTTTCGCAAAGCCATTCTTAAATATGGGTTGCCGGATTCAGTTTATTTCGATAACGGCAAACAGTTCCGTAATAAGTGGATGACCCGGGCCTGTTCCAAGCTGGGTGTGCAGTTGATTTATGCGAGACCATATTGCCCCGAAGGAACCGGCAAGGTGGAGCGCTTCAATCGGGTGGTCGACAGTTTTCTGGCGGAAGCCTATCTGGAGAAGTGCCGCAGCCTGGATGAATTCAATCAGCTGTTTGCCATCTGGGTGGAGGAATGCTATGCGAATAAAGGCCACTCGGCACTGGAGCAGAATCAGAGTCCCGCCACGATCTACCGCAACGATCCCAAGCCGGCAAAATTTGTGGCGCCGGAAGTGCTGGCCAATGCTTTTCTCCATTGTGAGAGCCGCAAGGTCGATAAGGCCGGCTGCATCAGTTTTGACGGCAAAAAGTACGAGGTGGGACTGGTCTTTACGGGATACCAGGTGGATGTCATCTTTGATCCAGTTGATAAAAGTTTTGTCACCATTGAACACGACAACCACCCACCCTTTACTGCCAAAGAACTGGTGATCGGCGAATTCACTGGCAAAAAACCCAAACGCCCGGATTATATGACCGCAGTCCCGGCCAGTGAATCCCGATTACTCACCGCTGCGGCCATCAAAAACAAGGAACGCAACGAAACGATTCACAGTGCCATCTGTTATCGCACCCGGGAAAAGGAGGGATCCGCCGATGTTTGAAACCTTTTACGGCATGGATAGAACCCCTTTCTCCCGGAATATTCCCCCCGAAAACCTGTACCCGTCGATCATGCTCGAAGAAGCTTTGGGACGTCTCGGTTACGCCGCCGAACGCCAGCTTTTTGCGGTGGTTACCGGCAGCAGCGGCATTGGCAAAACCACCACGGTCCGGAAATTCAAAGAAACCCTGGATCCCGGCAAGTACCTGGTGATGTATATCGCCGACTCTAAACTGACGCCGCGAAATTTTTATAAAGGTCTGCTCGAACAGCTGGGCTGTGAAGCCAAGTTTTACCGGGGCGATTCCAAGCGGCAGCTCCATCGTGAGATTGAACTGATGAAAGGGATCCATCACCTGTCCCCGGTGGTGATTGTCGATGAAGCCCACCTGCTGGATAAAGAAATGCTTGAAGAAGTGCGCTTCCTGCTTAACTTCAAAATGGATGCCGAAAGCCCCATGGCCCTGATCCTGGTGGGTCAATCCGAGCTGTGGGATCGGCTGCAGCTGCAATCCTATGCCGCCATCCGGCAGCGGATTGACATTCAGTACAAGCTGTCCCACATGGATTGTTCCCAGGTTAGCGCTTATATTGTCTGCCACCTGAAGTATTCCGGGCAAGCCGGGGAAATCTTTACCGCTGCCGCCATTGAAGAGATTTTCAAGTTCAGCGGCGGCCTGGCCCGACTGGTCAACAAGGTTTGTACCCAATGCCTGATTTTCGGTGCCCAGCAGGAAAAACGCCTGATTGATGATCACATGGTGAAACTGATCATTCAATCTGAGTTGTCATAGAAAGATCCGGTGACACAATGAATTTTACATGTAGCTGGAATAACGATGGCACAGAGGAAGTCTGGAACGGCCGGATCATCAGTCTTTTCCACCATGGCAGTCACGATGAAATTCACATCGAAAGTCGATCATCGCTACGGGTCATCATTGGCCGATCCACCACCGGTGGCTTTGCCTGTCTGCCGGATTATCGCATTGCCTGTCCGCTGGCTCACTTAAGGGATTGCTTCTGGAATACCGAACAGCTTGTTTCGGTATTGGGTGATGTTGACGGGATCACCGTGGCCAGGGCACTGTACTGCATTGCCGATGAGGTATCGATTTAAAGGCTCCCATCAAAAAAAACTGAGAAAGAGCAATCTGCTAAGTTCTTTCTCAGTTAAAACACAATCGATTCTTTTTGACACCATGTCCAGCAATTTGGGGACAACATTTGCCGTCAGTTTCTGGACAGGATAGGTTAGCAGCAACATGGAGGACCTAAAGGTGACACTGGTCTAACAGGAAGAAAAATTATGGTAGATACTTATGGTGGATATGCCCGTCACGGAGGAGGTGCTTTTTCAGGAAAAGATCCGACGAAAATGGATCGGACAGGATGTTATGCGGCAAGATATGTCGCAAAAAATATAGTGGCAGCAGGTTTAGCCTCAGTCTGTGAGATTCAATTGGCATATGCAATCGGTATTTCAAAACCCATCTCGATTTATGTTGATACGAATAATACCGGAAAGATTGGTGATGAAAAAATTGCTGAAGTTATTGAAAAATTCGTAGATCTTCGGCCAATAGCTCTAATCAATCGGTTTGAATTAAGAAGACCTATTTTTAAACAAACAGCATCTTACGGACACTTTGGAAGAAGTGATTTAGATTTACCCTGGGAGAAAACAGACTTAATTGAATTGTTTGAGAACGTTGAATGATAGGGCCATTTTTAAATAATGAGAAGCAAATAGCAAGAAAGGATACCATGCCTGCAAGTTATGTTTCTATATAAATAACTTAAGTAAACGAATGCAAGAAGTGGTTAAGTTATGACAAGATGAGAGGTTCTTTATACAAATAGAAAAGATTATAATGAAAGAGCAAAGGCTTTAAAAGTTTAATAATAAAGCTAAAACCAACAATATTTTAGGAGGAAATACTATGCAAATGTCAGCAAAAGAAGTTGAAAAATTGGTGAGTCAAGTATTAAGTGAAATGGGACGTCATAGTTTAACATCGGCTAATTCACAAAGTCAAACAAAAACAGGGTTTGTAGCAAATGAAGTTTTTGGTGAAGTGTTGTCTGGATGCTTATAAGTTAAATGGAATAATTCAATAGGATATTTTGGGAGGTATTTTGTGAAAAAGGATCGTTCAACTGAATCTTGGGGCAATGCAGAAATGTCTGATGAGTGGATTCAAGGATGACCAGGTCGCGCTTTTTCAGAACCGGGGCTAGGGCTTCGACAGCCGCCCTGATGTAGCTCAGGTCAGGCTCATGGTTGTCCTTGAACGGTGTGGGGACGGCG
>NZ_CAKMJU010000091.1:0-8597 GCF_927416815.1 uncultured Acetobacterium sp.
GCTGGAGACGACCTAAGACGGCGCATCCGTGCGTGACTGATCACTTTACTTGGCAATCCGCAGTTGTCCATGAAGCAGGAAAAAGTCTAAGGGCCGACAGGCCCTAATCGAATCCCGTGACTTCAGTCATGGGTAGTTCAAAAGCTTTTGTATCAGGCCAAAAATGCCGGGCGAAATGCTCTGGTTTCAGAGGAAACGGCGGTAAAATATTAATCACAAAAAATTGGCGAATACCTTATGGTATTCGCCAATTTTTATATCAAGACTAATAGTGTGATATTTAAGTATTAAACTAAATGATAAGCGGCAACAAAACCGGTTTCCACGGCATTAGCAATGCGGCCGACTTGGGCGACATCACCAATCTTTTCGACACGGTCAAAGTTCTTAAGGATTTCATCCGCCAGGGTCTGATCTGCTTTGACACCGAGGGATAGAACCACATGATCAACAGCGAGGTCAATATGTTGGCCATCTGGTTGCTCTAATTTAATGGACTGATCTTCAATTTCAACCAGTTTGTGAGCTGGCATAAAAACAGTGCCGAAGCGCATCAGCCGGGCTTGGACATCGCTGAAACTCTGCCAGCTGGCATCGGGTCCGATGCGATCCGCCATTTCCACCACAAAGACCTCGTTGTCCTGGGTTTCTAACAGTTCAGCCGTTTCCACCCCAGTCATGCCAGAGCCGATGACAGCTACTTTTTTACCGGTTAAGGTTACCTTCCCGGAAAGAATATCAGAACTGGTACAGACATGGGCTTTTTTAACACCCTTGATCGATTGGGGAACAATGGCTTCGGCACCGGTTCCCACAAAGACGGCATAAGGATCGAGGGCGCTTATGGCATTATGGGTTGCTGGGGTATTGAGGCGGACATCCACACCGAGCTTTGTGAGTTGCGTTTTATAATAATCAATCAGCCAGTTGATTTTATCTTTGTGGGGCGGTTTGTTGCCTAAGCAGAGCTGCCCGCCCAGCTCACTATTTTTCTCAAATAAGACGACCTTGAATTGGCGCTGCGCTAGTTTTCTAGCGGCTTCCATTCCCGCTGGCCCGCCACCGATAACAACCACTAAACGACCATCACCATCGCGGCGGTCATCGTTGTAGAACCATTCCCGGGCAGCCCGGGCATTGATGGCACAGGCAAAGGGTTCGCCCTTCATCCCATTAGCTATCATTGAGTCCATACAGTTCAGACAGGAAATACAGCGGCGGATCTCATCGACTTGCCCAGCGGCAGCCTTATTGACCCAATCGGGATCGGCCAGTAAACCCCGGGCGATGGTAACCCCGTCGACCCGACCTTCGGCGATGATTTTTTCGGCAAACTCAGGGTTTCTGATCACACCAACCCCAAAGACCGGTACATCTACCGCTTTTTTAACGGCTTCGGCCAGGTAGATCTTCCAGCCTTCAGCAAAAGAAATCGGCTCCCAGGCCTGATTCATGGTTTCATAAATACCAGCGGAGACATTGATCGCATCCAGACCAAAGGGGACCAGATATTTACATATTTCAACCGCTTCATCAAGCAGCAGGCCGTCTTCAGAAAAGGGGAACATCGATTCCCGCAGAAATTCATCCGCTGAGATCCGCAGCATCACCGGGTAGTCCCGCCCCAGTCGCTTGCGAATACCTTCAATAATTTCTTTAATAACGCGAGCACGGTTTTCGGTGCTGCCACCATATTCATCGGTTCGTTTATTGGTCAGCGGTGAAATAAACTGATTGAGCATGTAGCCATGGGCACTGTGTAGTTCAACCCCATCGATCCCCGCTTTGTAGCAGCGTTCGGCGGCATTGATATAATCCTGAACAAAGCTTTTGATTTCGGCATTGGTCATTTCCCGGCATTCAGCCTGAGTCAGCATACTCTTGATGCCGCTGGGGGAAATGGTCGCTCGTCCGCCGATCGCCATATTATCGGTTTGGCGGCCGGGATGGTGCAGCTGGATAAAGATGGCACCATCGTAAAAATGAACGGCTCGGGCCAGTTTTGTCAGCCCGGGGATGCAGTCATCGGTGGCTGCCGAGGTTTGCCGCGGCATCATTACACCGGTTTCGTTGTTGACCCGGGTGACTTCGGTAATAATCAGGCCAGCGCCGCCTTTGGCGCGCTCGGCATAATAGGCACATTCGCATTCAGAAACAGTGGCGTTATCATGGGCTGTTCCTGAGCCCATGGCACCCATGACTACCCGGTTTCTAAGTTTTAGGGTGCCAATATTAATTGGTGATAAAAGATTTTCAAATGACATTGTGTTCTCCTTTTTTAATCTTAAAGTGACAGAAATTTATTGATAAGAATCGTAAAGCTTGCCCAGGGATTCGGTAATTACCGTTTCGGTAACGGGAACCGGGCAGAGGAAGCGTAGTCCCTCGTTGGCGACATAGTCCGTACAACCAAGAATCTGCTCCCGGGTCAGATCAAGTTCTGTAAGGGTTGGCAGGCCCAGTTCTTTCTGAAAAGTGCGAAGGTGATTGGCGACCGCCAGACCAATTTCCTGAGGGTCTTTTGATGACACGGTTAGGCCCATACAGGCACCGATTTTTTTAATCTTGTCAGGATAAACCGGGGCCGTCAGTTCAATAATGACTGGTGTTACCAGCGCACAGGCCACACCGTGGGGAATGTGGTAGGTTGCACCCAGGGAGTGGGCAATAGCATGACCAAGATGGACCATCGCATCATTAAAGGCAATGCCGGCATGGTTGCTGGCCAGGGCCAGGTTTTCCCGGGCTTCCAGATTCATGGGCTCATCGGCGGCCACCGGCAACCACTTATAAATACGCTCAATGGTGTCATAGCAAAGTACATCAGAATGGGGATTGGGTTGAATACTGGTCAGGGCTTCACATACATGAGACAAGGCATCCATACCAGTATAAAGGGTGATTGCTTTCGGCATACCCAGGGTTAATTCCGGATCGACAATGGCAAAGCTGGGTGGTGAAGGGACGCCGATTTTTTCATGAGTTTTTGTGTCACTGATGACGGCAACAAAGGTGCTTTCTGATCCGGTTCCGGAAGTGGTAGGGATTAAAATCAGTTTCATCGATGGATTTGCAAGTGGCATCATTTTTCGGGTGTAATCGAGCATTTCGGCGACGGTTATATCATTTGCGGCGAGCACACTGATGCCCTTGGCGGTATCCAGAACGCTGCCACCACCGATACCTATGATACCATCGACGGCTTCGCCTTTGGCAAGATCGGCCCCGGCTTGAACAGAGTAATCCGGTGCGTCCATTTCACTGCGGTTAAATAAAATCATCTCAATACCAGCGGCCTCTAAACTGTCGACTACTTTTTGAATATGACCCAATTTTTCAACGTTTTCATCGGTTACAACTAAAACCTTACAGAATCCCAGTTCTTTTGCCACATCTCCAGTTGTGCTCACGGCACCTGCTCCGAAAGCGACCGGACATAATTGCGTGTATCGTTGTACCATCTCAAATCCTCCTTGATTTTGTTAAAGACATGTCAGTCCTATTTTGTTATCAGTATATCAGTTGCAAGCGTTTTCGTCTATGTGAGCGTTTGAGATTTCTGTGATCGGAAAGAAGTCTGACGACAAAGGAAACTTGTAAAAACTGACAAGAAGCAGATGGTGAAATTGTAAAAGATTACAAAGAGGTGGTTGGGATCAATGGATGCGACCAGGGTTAAGGTTTTTATTTAAGACCTTAATGTACAGGGATTTGACCTCGTGATATAATGGGTTAAATTCGAAAAGATAGTAAGGTGGTTCTGATGGCAGTAACACTTAAAAAAATTATTTCGGTCTTGAATGGGCGTTCCCTTAAAATGATCAGTAGTGGCGACGGCGAAAACATTGAGATTAAAGGCGTTGACTATTTTACGGAGCAGCTCACAGATTTATCGCCTGACGAGGTCTATGTTCTAAAAGGGTCAGAAATTTACCGACGGCCACTGGGGAATAGGAATTACTTTATCATCATTGAGAATGAGCCGCTGGACGAAAAACAACTCCGCGAAAACAATGCCATTCTGGTCGATAAAGAGTGGGAACCGGAACGTGTGGTCAGACAGATAAGACAATTATTTGAGGATCAGTATCGGGTTGGTGACAGCTCAATAAAAATTCTAAAGGCTTGCCAGAAAGGCGCAACCATCCAGCAACTACTCGATCTGGGCTACCAGATGCTTTGTAATCCGTTACTTCTGGTGGACGTTTCACTTTGTTTTATTGCCCATTCCGGAGGTAATAACATTGAAAATGAACCGCTCTGGGAATGGACCCTTTCTAAGGGATATGTCAATAAAGAGTACGCCCGCTCAGTGATGAACGACGACTCTCAAACGGACATGCTTGAGGGGGATACGGTGCTGGTCATCTGGGAAACCGGTCTGTTAAACCATCGCCAATTGGTTGGCCGGGTTTTAGACAATAATCGCCCGCTGGCATATCTCAAACTGTTGGAATATCATCATCCGATTAGCGAAAGCGATGAGGAAATTTTAATTATGCTGTGTCATGCGGTGGCCATGACGATGGCGCACATAAATGGTAGCAGTCATGTCGCAAGTTCACTTAGTGATACCTTCTTGATTGCCCTTTTGAATCAGAAAATGTATGATCACAGGGCCATTGAGGAACGGGAAAGAATCTATGGGTTGAAGCTCTATAAAAATCTCTTCGCTCTGGTCATTCGCATTGATAATCGCCAGAATACCAACGATCGCCTGTATTATTTAAAACGGATCTATCAGAATTTCTTTAATCGTCAAACGGTGATCATTTACAATGGACAATTGGTGATTTTGCTTGACACGATGACCGAAGAAATCCAGAATGAACGGGAAATGGCTTCTTTTGAGAGTTTGCTGGAAGAAAATGACTGTACTGCCGGGATCAGCAAAATATTTTATCATCTTTATGATTTTTGTGAACACTATAAACAGGCGCACAACGCGCTGAATTTAGGGGATCAGCTAAAGAAGCCGGGTCGTATCAGAAGTTATGACGAGCTGATTATTCCCCATATGATCCTCAGCTTCAGAGGTGAGACAAACATTAAGAATTTAATCCATCCGGTGGTAAGAGCGCTAAAAGAATTGGATGAGAAAAAAGGCAGCAGTTTTTTAAAAACCCTGGTTGCCTATATAAATCATAATCAGGACACCACCCTGACGGCTAAAAGTCTGCATATTCACTATAATACCCTGAAATATCGGATTAATCGGATCATTGAAATAACCGATCTTGATTTATCTGACAGTGAAACCTTGTTTAAGATTCAACTATCCGTGAAAGTGGATGATATACTCGATTGTATATAGTAAAAAAAGTCGAGAAAGAAGTGGAATCCCGGTGATCGCTTCTCATTCAGCACCTACCGATGAAGCTGTTTTACTGGCCCGCTAGTTTAATCTCACCCTGATTGTCTTGCAGGAAAGACTTACCTACGATGGCTGTTCTGGGCATTGCGCTGACGTTATTGGGATTGTTCATTTCAGAAAAGCGGAGCGCCCCGGGTAGAATCACCAGAGAACAACCAGAAAAGAACAGCTAGAAAAATCCAACAGACATGATTTTATAACAAGTTAAGAACAAATTATCTGACCATTTCCATGATTTATGATAGAATAAATTATGGAAATATTTTTTTATGATATAACACGTGATACATAGAAGAAAGGTTGAATGACATGTTAAAATTAAGGTCAATTAGAATCGTATCGATTGGTTTATGCTGTCTGGCTTTATTGATGGGGGTGACGCCAATTTTCGGTAGCGTCAAAGCGGAGGATAATCTGGCACCAACTGAAAACGCTGTCAACACCACCACCGATTCGGTGGCTCAGGCACCGAACTCGGAGCCCGCGGCAAATGCCACGATGGGCTGTTCCTATCGCACCCATGTCCAGAATGTCGGCTGGCAGAGTTTTGTCAGCAATGGCGTCATCAGCGGAACCGAAGGTCTGGGGCTCCGCTTAGAGGGGATTGAAGTGAAGCTCGAAAATGTCACCGGCGATGTGGGGGTGGAATATACCACCCATGTCGAAAACATCGGCTGGCAGAATTATGTAAATAATGGTGCCATCAGCGGCACCTCTGGTCAGTCCCTCCGGCTGGAAGCCATCAAAATCCGACTGACCGGGATTGCGGCCGAGAATTACGATCTTTATTATCAGGTTCACGCCCAGAATTTTGGTTGGCTGGATTGGGCTAAAAATGGTGCCAGTGCCGGAACTGAAGGGTTTGGCTTTCGGTTGGAGGGGATCAAAATTATGGTTGTTCCCAAGAGTGATCCGGCACCGGGCCCAACGAATCGACCATTTGTCACCACCAACATTCAAATGACCTACCAGACCCATATCCAGAACATCGGTTGGGAGGGCTGGAAACAAAATGGCGAACTAAGCGGAACCACCGCCCAGAATCTCCGCCTGGAAGCCATTGAAATAAAAAATAATAATCCCGAAAGTAATGTCGGTATAAAATATCAAACCCATGTCCAGAATCTCGGTTGGCAGGGCTTTAAACAAGACGGCCAAATGAGTGGAACTTCAAACCAGAGCCTCCGTCTGGAGGGGATTCAAATCCAGTTGACTGGCGCTAATGCCGAGCTTTTTGAGGTATATTATGCCGCTTACGTGGAAGGTTTTGGCTGGATGCCCTGGGTGATGAATGGCGAAAGTGCCGGCACCGAAGGTTTGGGTTTGAGATTGGAGGGGGTCCGGATTCTGGTCCAATTAAAAGGATCAGGTGGCCCTAAAAACTTAGAAAATGCTTTGGGTTCGATGACCCAGCTGGTTAATAAAAACCACAGCATCCCCCGGGATTACGTTCCTGCTGATCTGGTCTGGGTTAGTTTGCCATCGACCCGGGATACTCAGCTTCGGGCAGAGGCCGCCCAACAATTAATAAAGCTCTTTGATGGCGCTAGTGCCCAGGGGTTAACGCTTTACTGTTCTTCCGGGTATCGCTCCTATGCGACCCAGGCAGCAATCTATCAATGGCATGTGGAGATGTATGGGGTAGCCGGGGCAGAACTGGTCAGTGCCCGGCCGGGAATGAGCGAGCATCAATTGGGACTGGCCATGGATGTCACATCGGCCAGTGCTTCCTTTGATCTGGTCGAAAGCTTTGGTACCACGGCGGAAGGTCAGTTTGTTAGAGACCACGCTCATAAGTATGGCTTTATTGTACGCTATCCCCAGGGAAAAACGCATATTACCGGTTATGCCTACGAACCCTGGCATCTCCGCTACCTGGGGGTTCCGGTGGCCACCGCCATTTATAACAGCGGCAAAACCATGGAAGAATTCTATGGGATTTATTAGTGCATTTTATTGTTGCGAAAGGTAAAGTTATGAAAAAGATTGGAATACTCCTGCTAGTGATGGTCTTTTTATTGGCCGGATGTTCGAGTCAGGAAAAAGCAAAGGAGATCCCGGTGGTTACTAAAATTACAGCAGCAGAAGCCAAGGCGATGATCGATCAAGGTCAAGACCTGGTCATTCTGGATGTCAGAACCCAAGAAGAATACAACGAAGCTTATATTAAAAATGCCATATTGATTCCTGATACCGAGATTAGTGGCCAGGCGCCAACGATTTTAGCCGATAAAGATCAGACTATTCTGGTGTATTGCCGAACTGGACGCCGAAGCGCCGAGGCGGCAAAAAAACTGGTCGATATGGGTTATACCAATATCTATGATTTTGGCGGCATCTTGGATTGGCCATATGAAGTGGTCAACTAGCTTATCAGATTAAGACATTAAATAAAACCATCCCAGTTGCAACAGATAAGGTGCTGCAACCGGGATGGTTTTTATTCTAAATAGCCCATGCGTTTAGAAATCTCACGGGCTGCTATTTTATTTAATGAAAAGCACTGAGTTTTAATGAAACAGATTTATATAGCGATCTGTCGATAGTAATTGGTTTGAATATAGTTTTCGATATATTGATCGATTTCGATCCAATCATTGACTCGGGTGATCCCCGGAAATAGAGGCCCCTGATTATAATAACAGTCGATCAGCAGCACGTTAAATCCGTGACTCGAAAGTTGTACCGCATTTTCGTAGCGATCTTCAATAAAAATATCACAGCAATATTCATGGGCTTTGGCAACCTTATCATGAGAGCCTAGCAGTGATAGGGTACTTATTGGTATGTGGTAATGAGACAGCCACTTTTCGGTTACCGCTTTCATTTCTGGTTCGCGAGCGGTGACAAAGTGAAGCTTGTGATTGGTGTAAAGGGCAGTAAGAACGTCTTTTACACCTGATCGGATATGGGACTCAGCATAAATGATTTCACCAAACAAGCGATAAAATTCAGCATAGGCTTCTTGTTCTACCCCGAGGTTTAGATATTCATCATAGGCTGTTACCATTTCTGGGATAATTTGTGTGTTGAAGTATTTGTTGGCTCTAGGAAGCCAGTCATAAGCTTCGGTTATCGTTCCTTGAACTACCCATGACTGAAGTCACGGGATTCGATTAGGGCCTGTCGGCCCTTAGACTTTTTCCTGCTTCATGGACAACTGCGGATTGCCAAGTAAAGTGATCAGTCACGCACGGATGCGCCGTCTTAGGTCGTCTCCAGC
>NZ_CAKMJU010000092.1:0-17788 GCF_927416815.1 uncultured Acetobacterium sp.
GGTTACCTTTCTTAGAGACTGGACATCTTTAAAGGTAACTCATTTGATCGGTGTTGACAATGGCTCTTTGCATCCAAACCATCCTAATGGGTGCACAACTTTTTGGAGACCTTTTGCTTAACTAATATCATACCAAACACACTGGGTGATGTTCTGTTTATCAGCGCTATCTTTTTATAGCTCTCAACAAAAGCATGGTTTTATTAATATAATCAATCATTCTATTAATTATTTTAATTTTTATATTGACATATTTAATTCTTAGTAGTATATTATAATCAAATAAACATAGGAATGGTGAAAAAAATGAAGTACAAAGCTCCGGGCAGATGCCCCATCTGTGGTGAAAAACTTTCCATAACCAAACTCAGCTGTTCTAAGTGTAGTACCACCATTGACGGTAGTTTTGAGCCTTGTGAATTCTGCCGTCTGCCGGACGAGGAACTTGAATTTATCAAAATATTCATCAAATGTCGCGGGAATATCAAGGATGTCGAAAAAGAACTGGGAATTTCTTATCCGACCGTTCGCGGTAAATTGGATACGGTCATTAGAGGTCTGGGCTATGAGGTACCATCAAAGGAGCTGATTAAGGAAAATGAAAATAAAGCAGCCACCCGAAATGAAATCCTGGATCAGCTATCAAACGGTGAAATCACCTCAAAAGAAGCAACCGAACGCATCAAAAATTTATAAAAAAGGGAGATAAAACAATGAACGAACAACAAAAAATATTGGAAATGATCGAAAATGGACAGATTACGGCTGCCGAAGGCATGGAACTCCTAGACGCTCTGACGATGACTAACGAAGTGGCCACCATTACCGCCGTTGAACCCACCAAACACGGCTACACCTTTTTTAAGGTTAAAGTGACCTCGGATAATAATACTGTCAATGTCAATATCAATATCCCAATCCGTCTGCTGACCACCATCGGTGAAATTGCCGACCGAATGACGGCGGTGCTTCCCCCCGATGCCAAAAGAGAGATGGCGTCCAAGGGAATCGATCTGTCCGGCATCGATTTTGCCAAAATCGTTGAAGAAGTGATCAGCGGTACCCTGGAGGAACCGAATATCGTTGATGTGGAAGCCTGGGATGAAAGCAGTCAGACCATGATAAAGGTACGGGTCTATGTCGATTAAGGGATTTCGCAGCTTATGGATCCGGCTTCTGATTGAGGACAAACGGTTCATAACGATTCCCTTTCCCATCCCACTTTATATCTTTGAAGAATTACTGGACTGTTTTATGGACCTTCTGATCATCGCCTGCTTTTTTAGCCCAAAGAGATCCGCTCCGAATCCATCCTCGCGGGTCTCAGTTCATTTGGTGAAGGAGCTCGTTGTTGCTGTCATTATCCTGCTGCGGTCATTAAACGACAACGATCCCTACGATCTTATCGATGTTACCACCGACAAGGTTCAGATTTTGATTAGAATCGGATAAACGGTTTGGGAGGAAAAAATGACAAAACTATTTATGAAATATCTATCGATTATCGCGACGATCTACTTGTTGTCACTCGTTTTTCAGAGCATCCATATCGACAACATTTCGGCACTGCTGATCATGGGATTAGTACTGCTTAGCCTAAATTTATTATTAAAGCCAATTCTGCTACTTATAACACTACCGCTCAGTCTGCTCACCCTGGGTCTATTCAGTTTGATTGTAAATGCCTGGATGATCATGATTGCCGATCATTTTGTAACCACTATCAGCATGGGCGGTTTTCTTAATTCATTAGTTGTCGCTTTCGTCATTGTTTTATTCAATCATCTCTTCACAGGGATGACCAAAGAAGCCAACTAATCGCGACATGATAAAGCATCATGACAAGGGGTAGTTTTGTTTGTCCTGTGTAAAGTAAGATCAATTACGGTAATTGTATCTCTGTTATCGGTATTTCCTCGGGTTTGCCAAAAAGATATCCCTGCACGAGGTCTATATTTTTTGTTTTAAGATATTCGTACTCAGCCACTGTTTCAATCCCTTCTGCTAAAATACTTAATCCTATTTTTTTGCCATTATATATAAACGCCGCTAGCGTCTCCTGTTTCTTAAGATCGATATGGATGTCACGAATGACAGACATATCGATTTTCATGTAATTTGGCTTAAGCTGGAGCAGGGAACTAATATTTGCGTGTCCACTCCCGACATCATCCAAAGCAGTGCAATAGCCTTTACTCCTGTAATAATCAAGAATTCGATTTAAATGCTTGAAATCTTCCACCTTCTCAGTCTCAACCACTTCAAAAACCACTTGATCTGCCTTTATGTTTACTTCACTTAAAACCTTTGCTGTGCTTTGTAAGCATAAAGAAGGTTCGTAAATAGCCGTAGGAATAAAGTTAATGAAAAGTTTCTTTGTGATGCCACACTTAGAAGCTGCCCGAATAGAAGCTTCCCGACAAACACGATCCAGATAAAACAGTAGATCCATGGCCTTTGCTGTTGCGAATAATTCCTCAGGATTCATAATGGTACCATCTCTCAAAACGCCTCGGCTCAATGCCTCATATCCATATATTTCTCCTTTTTTAACATCAATAATCGGTTGAAAAAGGGTTTTTATTCGCGTTTCACTGATGATCGCAGCCACTTCTTTGCCATGATAGAGTATTACCCATTCCGATAAACTTCGATAATTCTTTAATGCTGAAAATTTAAGCCCTTCGCCACTTTGCAAAGGTAAAATTCTTACATTTTTTTGCTCCACAGAATTAAAAACAGAACAACTCAAAAAAGAAATAAAATTTTCAAGCTCCACCTGTCTAATTAAGTATCCCTCATCTATGGCTATAAAACGATAATTATTTTCTTTCATGCTATTTTCAAACAATTCAATATGATGATGTGTTGGAATACTCACATAAACATCCGAATATGGAAAAATAATATCCGGTAATTTTTCACATCTACAGCAATTCATAAGGTTCTCCTTTTAAATATAAGCATTGATATCTCGATTTCTTATATGATCCATGCTTTCTTCGGGGCATGTCGATGGCTCGCTTCGTTTGTCACATGACAAGGGGACGTTTTGTTCATCATTTCAACTCACTTCTTAGATTTTTACACATCAGCAAATTCTTCTTGACTTATGTTTGCATTGATATATAATAGCACTACCGACCGAATAGTCTGTAGTGCTATTATCATTCCTCGATGAAAGGAGGTTTCTGAAAACCAGCCACTATTAATTTATCGTCTGTCGCACTGTATCGCTCATTCCGTGTCAGTGGCAATTCCAGACAACAGCATTTTAATCGCATTGATATGCAAGGCCGCATATTCATCACCGCTTAAATGAGGCATCGTCAAGCAGAGTTGGGTGGCGCCAGATAACATGGCCATGACGGCAAAACTCAAGGACTCAACATCGTCTCCTGTTAAAGATTGTTGATGGACGCCGCTCTTCACGATCTCTTTAATCGCATTCGATATTACCTCATAGATCGCCATTATCACCGGTAAAACCTCAGAGTCATCGGTGAGGGTATTGGCGAATTCTAAGGCTGAACTCAGCAAAGGGTTTTCGCAATCTCTGCCGTAGTGATCTGCTAGAGCGATCAACTGTTCAGTTGGCGACATCGATTGAAATTCTGGATTAAGCCAGCGGTTGGTCAGTTGGGTAACGTGAAGGTCGAGAAGCTGAAGATAAATATCTTCTTTGTTTTTAAAATGATGATAGATATTACCTTTACTCATCGATGTTAATTGACATAAGTCGTCCATTGTGGCTTTATCATAACCTTTGTCGATGAATAACGAACGCGCATGGGATAAAATAAATGCTTTAGCTTCATTGGCTGGTAATCTGTTTCTTGACACGATGCCCTCCGTGGGAACCCGATCTGGGGATCCATTCTCTTCATAATTTGATAAATTTAATCAAAGACAATTATAACAGAAAGTCTAACGAATATACACTCAACAAAGAAAGGAAGATCTTAATGAAAGAATTATTTCAAAACAAGGTATTTAGAATTATTATGACCACCGATGCAATCCAACAGCTATGCATCTGGATCCGAAATATGGCGGTACTATTCTTTATCATTGAAAAAACCAATGCCGATCCAATTGCGATTTCATTGATTACAATTTTTGAATATCTGCCCATATTTGTTTTCTCATATCTGGGTGGTACCCTCGCCGATAAATGGAATCCCAAGCGAACCATGATTGCCGGGGACTTCTTAAGCAGTATTTCGGTTGTCGTTATTCTTTTACTCATCAATCAAGGTTTGTGGCAAACAGTTTTTGCCGCCACCCTCGTCTCTGCAATGGTAAGTCAATTTTCAGCCCCTTCGTCAGTTATCATGTTTAAACGAAATATTGATGAACAGCTTATCACCCCGGCGATATCACTATCTCAAGGGCTGCAATCTCTCTATCTTATCATTGGACCAATTATTGGCACATTGCTCTATAACGGCCTCGGTATTAGCTTTTCGCTGACAGTCATCGCCATGCTGTTTTTATGCTCCGCGCTGATACAATTTTTATTGCCCGCCAGCCCCAGGCAAACTGATTATATTAAACCAAATCTGTTAGCTCAAATGAAGGAAGGCTTGGTCTATATCCGTAATGATAAAGGATTGACGGTACTTTGTTCAGTGTTAGGCTTGTTTGGTTTTGCCCAAGGGCTGATTCAACCGCTAACCATTTTTATTCTGACCGATAGACTACGCATCGAAACTGAAAGTCTTCAATGGTTCTATTCGCTATCCGGTGTGGGACTTCTTATTGGCGCAATTATCTCCATGTCAATCGTCAGCAAACATAAAACCAGAACGATCTTATTTTTGGGGATGATCGCTTTTGCTGCTGTCACAATCGCCGAAGCACTATCAACCGTGGTGATTCTTACCGCGATTCTATATTTTTTATCCGGCTTAATCATCGCTTTTGTTCAAGTCGCTATCAGTGTGCCATTAATTCAAAATGTTCAGGAAGATTATATCGGCAGAATCAACGGCATGATCACGCCGTTATTGATTGCGGGAATTCTAATCGGCACCGCATTATCCGGTGTTTTAATCGAACAACTCACTTTAATTCCGGTGTTTATGTTGTCCGCGTTTATTTTGATTATTTGCGGCGTCATTAGCCTGGGATACCAAAGCGCACCTGTGCATGTTGAGTTTGACCGCGCTCCGTAGGTTCTGACCAACGATGCGGCCCCCCTCACCTGCACCCGTTACTCGATTGAAATCTCCCAAATCGCTCTGCCAGCTTCTTCACTAACCTTTACGGTTGGCTGCCAACCTCTGTCAAGTAATCCAAGCCAGACATGGCATGCGCATATACCAATATCAACATTTGGGTGTTCCCATTTGAAATGCTGGTACCCCGGTGGCATCGCAACTGTGATTGTATTGAAGAAATCTTTAAAACCGAACCGCCACATTTGGGCATTTCCTGCTGAAGGCGCTTTTCAGCCTAAGTCCAACGCATACAGTATATCATCTGACAGGTAACTGAAGCTATCCGGATTCTCTAGCAACTCGATAATCTCTTTCCGTTTATGACTGATCGTCTTTTCTGTGATCCTGTCCATCAAACGTAATCCCCGCTCCTCATAATAACCAAGTGGCGTGATGCATATCACTCGCACACCTGCCGTCTCCACTTTTGAATAGCCAAACCCTTTGTTTGCTTCTTTTAACTGGTCAGGCGATTGTAAATGGGGCATCAAGCGCTCTAGTTCTGTGAGCTTGTAATGCCCATACCAACACGTGTAAAGGCTCTTGCTTTGAGCGTAAAGAATGAGCAGTTCCCCGACGAAACCCGCCTTTGAAATGGAGATGCTATCGGTTTCGGCCATAAAAGCAATGTTATCCGGCGGTGATTTCATAAGCGGATAGAGTGTTTTTGTCGGATCGGCATGAAAGAATCGAATCTCAACGTTATGATCAAAAGGAATCGGCATTGCCTCGGAAAAGCTTTTGACAGCGTCAATGACATCATGTTCAACCGGCTGTATTTGATAACTGCGGGTCGATCTCCTCGCCTCGATAGTACTTTTGATAGGAAATGGAATTAACATTTGCGGTACCTCCATAAAACTCGTTATTTAAAATCATTATAAGTAGCGCCTTTCATTACTTCTCAGCTACAACAAGCATCTCTAAATCCGCTGTTGAAAGTTTATCATCCCGAGAATAAGCACCAATTTTTGCTCCGAAAATATCAATCTTTTAAAACCTAAAGAGTTTAGCAGCCATGTAATTTCACTTGGTATTCCCTCCTGTACAGCCTTTGCAGGTTATTTTTTCTTTAGGTATTTTCGTTCGCTCTGATAGTCTTTTCTGAAATTCGTCGGTAACATTATCCTCGTACATTTCACAGTTGAAGCAATCAATACCGCATGGTGCAACAATTTTTTCTTTCATAATAGATATCCTCCAAATAATTATTTCAGATATTTCTTTTTTGTCGCATCTTTGCTCTAACGTATAGAGATAGTCTATCTTTTTTAGTAATGATAGATTTTTGAAATGTTCCTTTCGTAATTCATCTGTTTTCGGCTGATTATAGCCAGTCGGAAGGGGGAGACTATGATCATTCATAAATTTTACCCATAGCTGGCATTTACATGGTTTCTGGGGATCAATCAAACTGCATCTCATTTCAAATAATTCCTGAAGCTGCTTTCTTCCTCTGAAAAGCGTAACTTTAACGTTTTCAACCGACATATCTAGGATCTCTGCTATTTCTTTGTTCTTAAGACCGGTGCAGGTTTTTAATAAAAAACATACCCGTTGGTTTTTGGGCAGGCATTTCAAAAATGCTTGAAGACATTTTTCGCGCAGTTCATCAATAACCAAATCATCGTCAAAATCACAATTGTATTCGATGCTGTCAAAGAATTCTTTTTCGGTGACGCCTAAATCCTCGGTAATTCTGACTAATGGCAGTTTGTTTATATATTTGAAATACTTGTAGCACTCGTTTATTACAATTCTGTATAGCCATGTGAATAGTTTTGATTCTCTTCTAAATTTGCTTAAGTTTTTGTATGCATTTAAAAATGAATTCTGAAGAACATCTTCCGTATCCTGATGATTCTCAATCATTCTGAATGCACAAGAATATAGTTTATCATAATCCTGTATGATCAGGTTCTCTAGTTCCGTCTGCAAATCGATGTAATAAGAATTGTTACTCATAATTGTAGCCATGCTTCCCCAGGAAACAAACCTCCTTGTTATTTTCGACAGTATCTCGCACCTAGCTACTTTAAATCCAGGCTAGATCTGACAACTTGCTTTTCTCAGATTAAACAATAACATAATTTTGTAAAACCAGCAATCATAGCTTTATATCTAATCATGATGTATCATAGGATACTAGAAAACTCTTGTAAATTGGGGCTAAAACAGTTAAAATAAGCATGTGCAATAAGCTTTTTATCGAGAGGATTTGGTTAGACCATCTTTTAAAGTCGGTTTGATAGACAGTCCCTCTATAAAAATTGGCTTTTTTGCATTTAATTGTCAGATTGAAAGGAGATTTTATGTTAAAACAAAATAAAGCAGAGAGTGTGGTAAACCGGGAGGTTTGCAAAATCTAAACTCTGCAAAACCTCCCGTATCGTATCCGATACTTTCAGGAGGAAAAAGTAATGAAATATTCAAATAGAGAAAAAAACATTTATCAGAATCAGCCCTGTCAGGAAAGTTTTTTCTGCCGGAATTGCGGCGGTGCCGTTTCATTTACCGGCGCCGGAACAAAACATCGCAATCATTGTCCCCATTGTTTATTCAGCCTTCACGTTGATGATTTACCGGGCGATCGATCGGCAAATTGCAGTAGTCTGATGGAACCCATCAGCATCTGGATTCGCAAGAATCAGGAATGGGCGATTATTCATCGCTGTCGGCGCTGTGGGCACCTTAGCTCCAACCGGATTGCCGCCGATGACAACCCCATTAAACTAATGTCTATCGCCGTGACCCCTTTGTCCAGTCCGCCATTCCCACTAGAAAAAATGACGCAGATCCTAACCGGCGCCGGAGGTGGCAAAAATGAGTAGGATTGATCTGAAAGATTACGGTTTGAGCGAAGCTTTACGTTTGGAAACTGCTCAATATCCAAAACTTTTTGTCGGTCGTATTCTTTCACAGTCAAAGGGCATCTACCAGGTTATTTCAGAATGGGGCGAATTCTTTGCCGAACTGTCGGGGCGGCTGCGTTACGGGGTTATTCACGCAGCAGATTATCCGGCTGTCGGTGATTTTGTGATGCTCGATCGTCAATCGGGAGACCATGGCAATGGTATTATTGTTCATCAACTCACCCGCAAAAGCACCTTTATTCGTAAAGCTGTCGGTTCATCGAGTGACGCACAGGTGATCGCAGCCAATATTGATACCGTCTTTATCTGTATGTCCGTCAACAATGATTTTAATCTCCGACGGCTGGAACGCTATTTGAGCCTGGTCTGGGAAAGTGGAGCGACTCCGGTGGTTGTCCTGACAAAAATCGATTTGACTGACGATCTATTGACCAAATTCAGAGCTGTGGCAGCAGTCGCTATCGGCGTCGACATCCTTGGTATTTCGACGCTGAAAAATGAAGGCTATCAGGATCTCATGGCTTATTTGGCAGTTGGTCAGACTGTCGCACTGCTCGGTTCTTCCGGAGTTGGAAAATCAACCCTGATCAATTGGCTAAGCGGTCGCCAGCTCTTCGATACTCAAGCAATTAGAAATGACGACAAGGGCCGCCATACCACCACAAGACGAGAATTGATCCGCTTACCCGACGGTGGCATGCTAATCGATACACCGGGAATGCGTGAAATTGGAATGATTGATGTTACAGAAGGATTTGACCGAACCTTTAGCGATGTCGAGACTTACCTCAAAACATGTCATTTTCGCAATTGCAAGCATACCAACGAGCCCGGTTGCGGAATCTATGCTGCCATTAAAGCTGGTCAATTATCTGAGCAGCGCTGGCAAGCCTATCTGAATCTGACCCGCGAGAACGACTATTTCGAGGATAAAGCGAACTATTTAAAAAAGAAAAAAGAAAAATTTTATCAGATTGCCCGTTTAAACCGAAACAATAAAAAACATTGATATTAGTAAAAAGACCTTGCCAGAATTGGTTATATTCTGGCAAGGTCTTTTTCGTCCGAGCATGACAAGAACCTTTTCGCTTGTCATACCCATCACTCACTTGTTTTTTTAATAGCACCTTATTTCAAAATCACGTCCCGCAATAGGTCTTATAGGGATAATTCGAAGGTTCTGGTGGCGTCATATATTCCTTATTTAGATCAGCATAATCATATGGTGCTTGAAGGACTGCTACTAACTGCTCCACGGGCTTAAGATCACCGTGATCGTTAGCCGCTTGCAAGACTTTTTCAACCTGATGGTTTCTTGGTATAACCACTGGATTCGCTTGTTTCATTAAACTTTTGATGTCTTGATTGGTTTGCTCCGGTCTTTCTAAACGGGCTTTCCACCGGTTAAGCCAATCTTTAAAGGCATCACTTTGATATAATTCAGACGACTGGGTTTGATCAAGCGTTAAATCAACAAAGGTATTGGTATAATCTACTTTATACTGCTTCATTAATCCCAGTAACTCAGCGATCAGCCGCTCGTCATCCGGTTCTTCACTGATAATCCCCAGTTTTAATCGCATTCCCTGGAGCCACGCCGCATGATATAATGAAACAAATTTTCGCAGTGATGCTTCGACTATTTTGACAGCTTGTTCCTGATTGTCATCGATTAACGGAATCAGGGTTTCGGCAAATCGTGCCAAATTCCATAAGCCAATATTGGGTTGATTCCGATAGGCATACCGTCCCTGCTGATCGATGGAACTAAATACCGTTTCCGGATCATAGTGATCGATAAAGGCACAGGGTCCATAATCGATTGTTTCGCCACTGATGGTCACATTATCGGTATTCATGACCCCATGAATAAAGCCCACCAGCTGCCATTTCGCAATCAGTTCCGCCTGCGCTTTAATGACTTGATCTAATAACCCAAGATAAACATTTTGTTCTGATTGAATCAACGGAAAATGCCGTTTAATGGCATAATCGGCCAGCGCTTTGACATCCGTGGTGGTCCCCCACTGCGATGCATATTCAAAGGTACCGACCCGAAGATGACTGGCCGCCACGCGCGTTAAAATAGCCCCTTTGAGAGGGTTTTCGCGATACACCGGATCGCCCGTTGTTACAACTGCCAAACTGCGTGAAGTCGGAATGCCCAGATAATGCATCGCTTCACTGATCACGTATTCCCGAAGCATTGGTCCTAGCGCCGCGCGGCCATCGCCGCTGCGCGAATAAGGCGTTTTTCCTGATCCTTTAAGTTGGATATCAAAGCGCTCGCCGGCTGGTGTGATCTGTTCGCCAATCAGCATTGCTCGACCATCACCAAGCATCGTAAAGTAGCCAAATTGATGACCGGCATACGCCTGGGCGATCGGTTTAGCATTTGCTGGTAAGGCCTTGCCGGCTAAGATATCGATCCCGGCCTGGCTCATCAGCGCTTCAGGGTTCAACCCCATTTCTTTTGCCAAAAGCTGATTCAAAATAACAAGTTTCGGATCACTGACTGTCTCTAATTTAAGCGGGGTATAAAATAAGCCTGGCAACTCTGCGTAACTATTTTCCAAATTCCAACCGATGTCATTTTTTTCCATCGTTATCACCACTTCTCTCTTTTCACTCAAGGCCCCAAGCGACCTAAAACATCTTACAGTTTCTGATTTATCTCTCTGCTATTTGGGCACTATCACATTTGTGATGGCATGACCAACAAAACGACACGGTGTCATTTCCAAATTGAAAACACCAATCTTCTTTACATTTCCCTCTCCAGCCCTTATACTCAAGATATGTCCATTTTACAGGTATTTAAACAATGTTATCCGGATGCACTAGCACATTAATGAACGAGAGGTAAAAAATATGTTTCGACTTTGGGGAAAACTCATGAAACACAACAAATTTTCGGAAGAAAAAGTTATCGAAATTGATAACAAATCCTTGCCTATACATGATAAAATCCAAGCTGCTTTAGAGACCTTCTGCCATGACTTTGATTTGGAAAAACCAATGTGGTTTGACAAGAATACAAAAGAACTCAATCAGATTTCTAAGACAACTTTTCGTGAAGACCAGTTTATCGAATCGATTTGGTTTGATTATTTAGAGATCGAAATTATCGACGATGGCAAGAAGAAAACCTAACGGCCGGATAATCTAAAATATAAGTTTCAAACCTGAAGCGGCGTGGTTTGATTCGTCATGCACATCCCTTTAACTGCCGCTCTACGACCATCTTGTCCAACCCCAGCCTTTGCCCTTCCTATCCGATTAACTTCCTCAACATCTTGCGAGGCGTTTCCGCCGCCGTCCAGTATGAAAAGCGCTGCGATCACCATCGGGAGGACACTTCTGCAAACTCCAAGGCTTCACTAGTTAGCTCAACTTTTTGTTGAAATTTACTGCATAATCGTTTAAACTTGTTATTGAATTAACTCCTTTTCGCTGATGCTTTTGTCACTTAAATTTTATCAGAAATTGGGGTTCTTTTCTATTCTTTTAATCTCACACAATGGGTGAAATTGAGAAATCGCTGAAATCTATGGTTTCATGCGCTTTGACAGATTTATTATGTTTTTATGAATATTGTTGATGCAATACCAATTTTATAGATTTTAAAGTGATAAATAGGTGAGGAGCAATAGCAAATGGAGATTCTTAAAATCAATGATCGCGCTAAAACAGAATATATGGACTTACTACTTATTGCAGATGAGCAGATAAGTATGATAGAAAAATATTTGTATCGTGGCGATATGTTTGCCTTGCGTGATGATGATATTAGGGCAATTTGCATTATTACACAAGAGCAACCAGGCATTTTTGAAATCAAGAATATTGTTACCGTTCCTAAATATCAACGGAAAGGATATGGGCAAAATCTAATTTCCTTTATTGTTGATTACTATCGGAAGCTTGGTAGTGAGTTATATGTTGGAACGGGCGATAGCCCTACGATCCTCCGTTTCTACGAAAGGTGTGGATTTGTAAAATCACATGTTGCAAAAAACTTTTTTATCGATAATTACGACCATCCTATGTATGAAGATGGGCAACAATTAGTTGATATGATTTATTTGAAAAGAAATCTATAAAGTCAATCTTTTGGGCGCTCTGGGAAACCTGAAATTAAATGTTTCTTCCTGTTCTTTTGGAACATCGGTCTCAACAATTAATGTCGCAACTCCATTTTTTTCAGCGAGAGAATAACTCTCGGTTCCCCCTGTCCACTCTTTTTCGCGTTCCTGCTGTCCACTTTCTTTTGTGTCTGCACCATGCCTAAATAATACAAACTCATTCGGATTAAGTTTCTCTATCACCAATCCGAAATACTATATTTATGCAGCAGGCTTTGTGCTAGTTTAATCCCCTCTTCCGTAATTGCTACCGACTTGGAACGATGACTTCCCTGTCTGATATAATCTTCCTCATCCAGTTCATTAATAACATTAAAGTCATATCCTTTCCAGCTTATATCCAGATATGAGCCAAAGCGATCACTTTCATTAAACCGTGTTAAATACATCAATACCATTGTCAATTCTTTAATTGCTTTCTCTGTGTTTGTCTTGTTCATCTTAAATTCCTCCTTTACTCAGACCCTATTAAAACTTGACCCCAAGCATTCATTTTGGCTTTATATTTTCGTTTCCAGTAAGAGACTCAAAGCCCTTACTTTCTCATCTTATCCTTTAAACCTTGCGCAGTTCATCGACCTCTGCTTTTCTACCATAGCGGCTTTTTATTTCCAACTCGAGCCCCAGTAAGGTTTCAACAGCGTATCGCTGGTATGAATCTTTAGCGTGTTTGTCGATCATCGCTTCAATTTTCTGATTGAGCTTGTTTCGCAGACTCTCAACCTCGGCAAATTCAATTCCGATTTGAAGCAGATCTATTCTAAAATCCTCCCACCCATCAAAAGCGCTCTCATCAGATAGCTTAAGAAGCTTCTCAAATAGCTCAGTTTTTAAACCAATATCAAGCTCCGTATTGTCAGTTACAATGGTTACAATGGTTTCGATTGTGTCGATGGCCGCTGATACTAATCGACCGATGCTTCCACCTGAATCATCGGCATATTGAAACGCTTCAACCGCCTCAATAAGCAGCATCGATGCAATATCCATCGCTAGGCAACGATCTTCGGTATCGCTTGCCACTTCCAGCAGCGCGTCCATTTCATCAGCAAATTCATCGGCTTCCCGATATTCAATATAGCCGCTCTGGCTCTGATATTTTCTGACAATCGATTCCATCAACCGTTTGCATTTTTGTAGTTCATGTCGTGGATTTCCCTTTGAATATCGCATCATCAGACTGCTTTTTACGATCTCATCCTTTTCTGCCATCTCAATGATAATCGTAATTAATTGTTCTTTTGTGAGGTTATCAAGTGCCTCCCTAAGGAAGCACTGTTGGATTCCCCATTCAATCTTATGGCCTTCGCTTTGTCTGTTATCAATAACATCGGTTAGCACATAAAAGGCCGCCACCTGATGTTTGCAGATTGGCCCAAAATCATAGGGACAGTCACAACCCGTTTGCGTAATTTCGCCCTGATCATCGAATTTGACAGTCACCTGATATGCCTCTGCACCCTCTACTGTAAAAAGATACTCTTGATCTCCCAGTTTGACAATTTCGCTGATTCTTCGCTCGTCATAATAATCATGTCCCCGGTCAAGGATCGTTTCGTCGATATGCTTCTCAAAATCATTCAGTTTCATCGGTTAATTCTCTCTTATCTAATTGAGTAGCGGTGACTTCATCCAACTGACCACTAAAAAATTTATCCAGCACCGCCTTTAAGGTCAGATTGCCATCAACCAGATAAAAGAGGGTCATTGACGATTTCAGCTTCAGATCATCGGGTCGCCCAAATACCGCCGTGGCATCATGAGACTCAAGCTTCAGTAATTCCCCGGAAATCTCCAGCAAGCGCGAACCCAGCAGTGGGTGCGCCATATACGCCTTGGCTTCAGACCGATTCTCAATTCCATAATACCGAGCCGTTTCGCTCCTGCCCAGCCCTTTAAGCTGGGGGAAAATATACCACATCCAATGGCTGCGCTTGCGACCATTTTTTATTTCCGTTAGTGCCTGCTGATAGATTTCTTCCTGAGCTTTAACAAAGCGCTCAACTGTGTCCATCTGTTGTTCCTCTCCTTCGTTTTATTATGGGACTTTTCAATCTTCATCTGATGAATTTAATTCCACTCTCATCATCCCCTTTTGAATGACTATAATTTATTTCTATTTGCATTCCAATATCTAAAATGAACAATATCTTTTTCAAAACATGACAAGAGAGACGTTTTGTCCGTTATGCTCATCGCTTCAATGCTAGCTCTACCATCATCTTGCCAATGTTCATTTTTTTCACTCTCCAGTGCCAATGTTTAACGATGTTTCATAGCTGCCGAGGAGCCGTTTTCGTTCGGTATGCCGCATATTCTCCAGTATAATCTGTAATAAAACTATTTTTTGATTCCGCCATAGCAAAATCATCCTTCCCAATTTTGATTGCATTTATTTGTCAGAAACAGCTTTTGTCATTCTGAAATTGGTCAGCGGAATGCCTCCTCTGACTACGATATTTTCTGTCTGAACTGTGTATCCGTGTTTTTTAAAAATCGGATTTTATCTCTTTATTTGTAAGTTCTTCGATGATGGATTTTAGTTTTTCCTTAGATTCACCAAGGTTTTTTACATTCTCATCGATCAACGCCGATGCTTCTTCTTTAGACATTTTAAACTGCTCATCACCATTATTAACTTCGACATAATCCAGATTCTTGATTAAACCCAGTAACTGAACCGCCGATGGCACAAAATCACTTTCATTAAAAGAGCCATCCTTTTCAGCAATATTTATGATCAGCCCATAGGGTTCCTGACTGGTTTCCAGCTGGATGGTGTAATCTTTTATTTTTCCCAAGCCAGTCTTTTGAATTAATGCATAAACGGCAGCATTATCTCCGACAAACTCCACCTTAGCGGCATAGAGATCGTCCGCTGTTTGTTTGACTTCCTGAGATAATTGACTACATCCCGTCGCACCAAAAAGCAATAATACCATACACATTAAACTAATCGCCACGCGTTTCATTGTTTTCTCCTTGCTTATTAATAATAGATTACCAGCGCATGTCTATCATCCTAGATTCAATCACCCGTTTTTTCTACCCAATGCTTTGCACCCGCAAGCTATTGTAGCGATAAATTTAATTACCCAATCTAAATCCTGTTACACACATTCCTTAATTACAAGACCTATTTAGACCCCAGCTACAATTTTTTGTGCAAAGTCGGTTGCTTCTTGTAAATCCTTAGCGTTTGGATGGGTTGCGGAAACAAATAATATCCTACCCTTGCAAACAAATTCATCAAGAACTTTTATTCCCTTTTCTTCAAGTATATTGCGAACTGTGATCTGCCTTTGACTGCCTGAAGCACAGCTTGTTACGAGTGCCGCATATTTGGGCACGGGTGCCTCAATCGTTTTTATGTAGGTCAATAGCGCTGGCATACTGGCACCACCATAAATGCCGCCAACGATAAAAAGTAAATCAACATCATGCAAGGCCGGATTCTCAGTGATATTTTGGACTTTAATATTCAAAAATAAACCGATCGCTTCTGCCAATTTTTTTGAATGTTTGGTTTTAGTTGCATAAATGACAGCAGTCTTCATCATTTTCAATACCTCCAGTAATTTAATCATGACAAGGGGATACTGCCCGCCAGTTCCCGAAGATCTTCTTGCTTCATTCCCACCTGTTCCACTTTTTCACGCTTTGTCCTATTTAGCAATTCCAGTTTATTTCTGCCGGGTTTTTTTCATGCTCCACTGCTATGCTGCGCAAAGCGGCTTCGATACGACCGCACTCTGCGGCGGCACATTGTTCAATTTCATCCCAGCTTGCCGCTGTCCCGAGCTGATCATAGGCGACTGCCAAGGCCCCATAAAAAGCCAAACCGATACAATGCCGGGCTGAATGAATGGTCGATGCTGATTGACCGATGGCCCGGGCCGCTGCTTGCGCCACCGGATTTCCCTCTGCATCACGGGCAGCGCCATGGCAGGCGAGGATTTCCTTTTTTGCCTGGGGCAGTTTGATTGTCCCTGACAACCATTCCCGAGCCGCTTTCAAAGCCTGCTGTGGTCGCGAATCATTCGGGTAGTCCCGCTCCCATAATGGCTGCATCACCGCTTCACTATAAGCAATCGCCCAGTTTGCAAGGGTTTCTTTACTCTGGGTTTCAATTAACGACATCAGCGATTGAATATACGGAGCCTTCCAGTCACTGAGCATCTTTCTCGTTTTCGGCATGTTTATTCCCCTCTTTTTAAACAGACAGTTCTCCCATATTCTGGTGTTCACTGTTCTAGTTCCGCACATCAGTAAGATGTGCATCACTCCATCGGATTTTTAAATAACTCTCCAGACAGCCATCCTGGTTTTTGCCTCAGAAAAATCAAAAAAACTATCACTTCGGGTCATGTCAGCCTATTTTATTACTGCGCGCGATCTTGGAGCAGCAAATTGTAATGCTTTATCATCGGCACATTCACCTTGAATTCTTCCGAAATCGCCAGTAGATTATCGACAAATAGCTCCTTTTCGTTCTTCTTTAACGGGTTCTCAAAATCTCTTTGAAAAGATGTTTTTGCCTCAAATGGAAATGATTTTGCCTTATCCAGCGAACGCATGATTTCCATTTCTTCAAATTCGACCCCTTTCTGTGAAGCTAATTCGACAATTTCGGTCATAATCGCTTTCACATGACTCTTTAACTGATTATTCTCATAAACTTCCCCTAATGTCTTTCCCGTTGCAGAAGTCACGGTGCCATACGCCGCAATAAACAAATATTTTGTCCAAATCTCCAAATCAGGAATTGGCAAATAATCACAGTTAATACTCAATTCTTTAAGGATCGCCGCTGTTTGAACAGCCGCCTTTGCACCCTTGATTCGATCATCTCCAAAAATAATCCGCCCATTCCCACCCTTTTGTTTAATGACCCCAGGTTCCGCTACATGGGTTCCAACATAGACGCAGGCCGGCAAAACAGCACCCTGATCAGTGTCGATCCTTATTCTTTCCGGAATATTAATGCCATTCAGTAACGGTAGAATAATCGTTTCCGCTGTCATGACACGATTCACATCCTGAACCGCTGCCGCCAGATCATATGACTTCACACACATTAAAATCAAATCGGGTTGTGGGATTTCAAGAATATTTTGGGTCGCTATATCCGGATGTACTAGGACGGTTTCATTTTCACCAATTAATTTCAATCCGCTTTTTTGAATTTTATCCAAGTGATTGCCCCGGGCAATCAAACTGATATGATAATGATTGTTGCTGTTATTTTGGATCATTTTTGCTCCAAAATATCCACCAACCCCGCCAACTCCATAAATACAAATATTTTTCATTAATTTTCTCCCTCTCCCTCGTTTGTTTTAATATCGTATGACAAGGGTATGACAAGGGGACGTTTCGTTTGTCATGCTCGTCATTTCACGGCCCGCTCCACCATCATCTTGCCCAGTCCCAACACTCGGCTCAATTGACGGATACTGCCACCGGTTTCCTGCTGAATCTGTCGGATCAGCTGATTTCGCTTGTCTACCGACACTTCTCCCAGATTCCGGTATTCGGGGTTCTGGCT